>JAYVRS010000759.1:0-4579 GCA_043776185.1 Bryobacteraceae bacterium
TACGGGCTCGAGTTTCTGAAAGTTTCTATTGGGGGGCAACCGGCTCAGCTGGAATTCGCCGGGGCGGTGTCTCCGGGTTCGTACCAAATAAATATCGTCGTCCCCAACTTGGCACCGGGCGACCATGCTGTCACCTGTGAGTTTGGGGCATACCGCACTCAGCCGGACCTATTCATCACGATTCAGTAAGGTTCCCGAAGGAAACCGCAGCAGGAGAGACGGAAGTGGCGATTTCGAGCGCCGGCCACGCTGAAGAAATGTTTAGGTCGCGCAAGATCGCGTCCGGCACCACCAAGAGCCAGCGACTTCACCTGGGCCGCTGGCGGCGGCAATCGGCGCCCTCGCGCTCGGATCGCTGGCCGCAGCATGGTGGTCGGCTTGCCGGGCTTCGCGCGCATCGCCGGTGGAGGCTCTGCGCGAGCTTTAGCCGTGCCCAATCGAGAGCAATGCTACGATGAGGGGATTCTATAAGTCGAACCCCATGCAAGGCTCATCCCGCTATCGGATTCAGCGTCAGATTGGCCAAGGCGGCATGGGCTTGGTCTATCTGGCCCACGACGAACAGTTGGATCGCGATGTGGCGCTCAAGTTCTGCCGGGCCGAGGACCGGCTCGCGCGGAGAGAGCTAGCGAAGGAAGCCCGCGCCGCGTCCCGCCTCAATCACCCCACGATTGCCCAGATCTACGATTACGGCGAGAACGAGGAGAGCCAGCCCTTTATCGTGATGGAACTGGTGGAGGGCTTAACCCTCGCCGATCTTCTTCACGCCGGCCCGCTAGAGCTTCGCGAGACTATTCGGGTCGGCCGCTCGGTCGCCGAGGCCTTGGCCGAGGCGCACCGCGCCGGCATCATCCATCGCGATATCAAGCCGAGCAACGTGAAACTTACCCCGCGCCGGGAGATCAAGGTCCTCGACTTTGGTATCGCCCGCGTAAATGAGCCACTGGCCACGGATGACAGCACTGCCACCATGAGCACCTTGGCCGGCCATCTGAAAGGCACGCCAGCCTACATGTCGCCGGAGCAGGCACAGGGTTTGCCGCTCGACCCCCGCAGCGACCTTTTCTCCCTCGGTAGTCTGCTTTATGAGTGCCTAACGGGTCGACGCGCCTTCGATGGAGCCACGCTAGGTCTGGCCATCTCGCAGATCGTTACCGTCCAGCCACCGCCGCCTTCGCAACTCAATCCCAAAGTCCCACCGGCGATTGATCGGCTGGTGATGCGCTTGCTCGCCAAACAGCCGGACGGCCGTCCGGCCAGCGCGGCCGAAGTGGTGGCGGAACTCGGCAACGGCTTCGGTTCCGCCACCTTCGATGCGCCGGGTCAGCCCCTGCCGAGCAAGCTGCCTCGCGCCGGATGGCTCGCCCTTGGCCTGCTGTCGATGATTGCGGTCGGCGTCTGGTTCCGGCCCACCACGCAGATCTCGCCGCCGGCGCGCCGTTGGTACCGGGAGGGTCTGGTCGCTCTCCAGGATGGAGCGTGGCTGAAGGCGGCCAATTTACTCGAAAAGGCGGCTTCACTCGATCCCAGCTTCGCGCCCACGCATGCTCGTCTGGCTCAGGCGTGGCTTGAACTCGATTATCCAGCCCGGGCCAAGGATGAGGCTTTGCGCGCCAGCCAAGCGCAGAGTTGGCTGGCACGCCTGTCCGCTTCGGACGTGGCACTCGGCGAAGCCGCGCAACATGCGGTGCTTGGCGAGGACGCGCAAAGCGTTGGTATCCTCGCGCGCCGCGAGCTTGCCGCATCGGAACCGGAAGATAAGGCCCAGGCCGCGCTCGACCACGGCCGCGCCCTGGAGCGCCACGAAAAGTGGAAGGATGCGCTCGAGGCGTACCGTCGCAGTCTCGAAGCCGATCCGCAGATGGCGGGCGCGCATGTCCGGCTCGCTCGCGTGATGGCCGAGCGGCTAAAACAGTATCCGCCCGCGCAAAAAGAGCTGGACGCCGCGCAAGAACTCTACCGCGCGGCCAGCAATCCCGAAGGCTTGGCGGAGGTGGAATACTCCCGCGCGCTCATCGAAATCGCGCAAAGCCAACTCGCCGAAGCCGAAGCGCGCCTCCGAAAAGTGATCCAGGCCACCGAAGTGGCCGGAAATCAGCAGCAGCGCGTGAAGTCGAGCCTGTTGCTGGTGGCCGTCCTCTTGAATCGTGGCGACTCCGAAGAAGCTCGCCGGATCGCTGGCGAAGCCATCGAGACGGCGCGCGCGAGCGGTCTCGAATCGCTCACCACGCGCTCGCTCATCGACGTGGGCCGCGTGCTGCTGACGAAAGGCCAGTTGCAAAATGCCGAACGCTATCTCCAGCAGGCGCTCGACGTTTCCCGGCGCACCAGCGACCGCCGCAGTGAAGCCCGCGCCAGCCTCAATTTCAGCAGCCTCCGTTACGTTCAGGGGCGCCTGGCCGAAGCCCTGCCCCCTCTCGAGATCGCCCTCAAGTTTTACGAGGCCGGCAGCTACCAACGCCAGTTGCTGCCCGCGGTGATCATCTTGGGCCGGGTGCAATTGGGCCTGGGCCACTACCGGGAATCGAGCGCGGCCTTCGAACGGGCGCTGACCATGGCCAAGTCCGGCACTGACCCAGGAGAACGTGGACGCTGCGAGGAGGGGCTGGGCTCCGTGGACCTCGAGCGCGAACGGTACCGGGAGGCTTTGCTGCATTTCGAACGTGCGCAGGAAGCCTACGCCCAGACCCGGAACGATGTGCTGGTGGCCTATCTGCAAAACTCCCGCGCGGAAGTGCTTTCCCGTCTGGGAGACTTCGCCGCGGCGGGCGCTCTGTTCGAGGCCGCTCAAGCGGTGGCCGATCGCGAGAACGACCAGGGGCTCAAGTCCGCGATCATCGTGTTTCGCACCGAAGAACTCGTCCGCCGCCGGCGCTGGACCGAAGCCGCCGCTTCCGCTCGCCGGGCATCGACGCTGATTGATCCTACCGACCAAGGCTTGATGGCCCGCGTCCGGAGTGCCCGTGCGGTGGCCGAGGCCAACCTGGGTCTAACGCGGCCGGCCACCGCTGCCTGCGAAGGTGTCGCCGCCGGCGAGTCTCGATACGGGGCCGCGCTCCACGACCTCAACTGCGCCACCGTCTTCCTGCTGGCCCAGCAGCCAACCCAGGCCACGGAACTCGCTCGTCGAGCGGCAGCCTACTTTGCGGCCCGCGATCATCCGGAATCGGAATGGATGGCATCAGCCTTGGCGGCGCGCGCGGATCCCGCCGACAAGTCACTCAGCGCGACGGCGAGAGAGAAGCTAAACCATCTGGCCACCCTCTGGACCGTGGCGGACTATCAGTCGTACCTTCGCCGGCCAGATGTGGTAGCATTGCGCCTACCGTAGAGGATCCTATGCGCTTAACTCGACTGAACTTATCTCTCATTGCCATCATCCTGGGCGGCGGCGGCTGGCTGCTTTTCCAGCAAGTAGGGCCGCTCAGCGCCTCCACTCCCGTTACGGCTGGCGAAGGGTCAGTCCTGATTACCACGCATCCTACCTATCCGTTTTTCGCCCGCTGGAAATTCTTGGACGGGACGATGCCCAGTGATTCAAAAATGATCGAACACAAGACCAGCAAGCGCTGGACAAGCATCTATGCGAACTCGCTCTTCAAGGCCACCTGCGAGGGCTTCAAGACTTGCGTGATCGCGGAGACCTTTAGCGAAGGTACGACGGTGATCCTTTCTACGGTCACCCCTAATGGTAAGGGAATGCGCATTACGTCCAGCCGGGTATTCAGTGACTATACCCGGACAGACACGACGTTGAGTTACGGGGATGCCGGCATCACGTTAACGAAGGCGGTCCTATCCAAGCCGGGAACCATGGAATCGCCAGTCGACTTGTGCGCGGGCGTCTCCAAGTGCCAGGTCCTCGTGAATTACGAGTAGACTCGCAGGCAAGACTCAAGGAGGAAATAAAGGTCGCGGTAGGGACGATCATCGCTGACCGCCCCCCGCAGAGATCCGTACGAGCGGCACTACCGCATACGGCTCTTACCTTGGATAGTGGCGTCCAAGCGGACGCTCGGATAAGGATGTAGGATTCGTGGGCTAGGCAACCAGCGCGCGAACAATCGCGCCAGCCCCGATTCGGGCAGCCTTCTCCGTTGGCTCCGGCGGCGAAGAGTCCGCCGCCAGTGTTGCGACAAATCCTACACGGACCCAACGCAGAGCGGGATCCCAAGCGGGATCCCAAGTGCCCGGCACGCGAATTACGTTCCTCGGGTTTACGCACCAATGTGGCGTCACCCGGACCGGCGGTAACTGTTGGATCCGCTCCCGAAAGCGTTTCAAAGCCGCCATATTGCCGGGAATCGCATGGTATTGGTAGTAGCCGTTCAACACTTGCCCCAACCAACGGCCCGTCACCTCCACGGCTTCGTGCATCCGCCGACGCAGGTTCTGCTTCACTTCCTGAAGCTTGGCCTCCATTCGCTTCCGCACGGTGGTCCGTTTCAGCGCAAAGGATGCAGAGTCTGTGGACGAGGCAACCAGCGCGCGAACAAACGCGCCAGTTTCGCTTCGTTCGGTGGGCGGCCTTGGCTCCGGCGACGAAGACTCCGCCGCCAGTACTGTTGGATCCGCTCCC
>JAYVRS010000760.1:0-4571 GCA_043776185.1 Bryobacteraceae bacterium
GCATGATTAGGCCTGAAAGAGGTCAAGTGCACCCCAAAATGGGGCCGGAAGAATCCGTGTCAACGACGCTAAATCCAGTGTCTAACTGAATCGGCGTCCCTACCACCCCGGGGCACCGGGGCCGTTTCCACGTAGCCAGCCGACGGCAACTTATAGCTCAATTACACCGAGGCCGGCGCTCAGCGCGGCGTGAGAATCACCCGGAAGTCGGACCCCGGAGTCCAATGCCAAGAGTGATAGTCCTCGTGGGATTCGCCAATTTGACGGCAGTCCCAATCGCGAACGAGGGTGCCAAGAAACTGACGAAGAAAGGCGTGCGTCACCCCGTCGCCGAGGCAGGAACGGCGAAAGGCTCCAAAGGGCAGGAACGCGCTTTGCGTGGGCGGATCGTTCAGAAAGCGATCTGGCGCGAAGTGGGAGGGGTTCGGGAACACGGTGGCATCGCGGTGGGCTTCCGCTAAACAGATCCGCAGCAGCCATCCTTTGGGAATGCGGACCCCTTCCCACTCGATATCGGCCAGCACCCGGCGGTAGAGGTGTTCCACCTGATTCCGCCGTAGCGTTTCCAGGGTGAATCGCCGGCTAAACGAAGTGGGCCCGGTCTGGTCTAAGCCTTGCTCTAATTCGGAGCGCAGTCGCCGCACCTCACCCGGATAGTCACAAATGTTCTTTAACGCCCACTGCAGCAGTCCGGCCAAATCGCTGGCCCCGAGATAGAGCATAAAGGCCAACAGGCGCAGCATTTGCTCGGAATTAGTAAATTCCGGGTGGGCGCGCAGTTCAGCGAGCAAGCAGCCGGGAGCCGATTGATGGCGCAGTAGGGCGCAGAGTTGTTCCAGCACCCGCTCCGTCTTCCGCTCGGAAGGTAACCACGGAACGGAGATGCGGCGGTTACTCACCAGAGCCAGGGTCTGCATGGCCGCCTCGAGTTGCTGGAAGGCCTCGGTGTCAGGGCTGATGCCGAAGAATAAGCGGCTGAATGAGCGCAAAACTAACTGTTCCCAGACGGGTTTGGCATGGACGCCGCTGGGGGACGCCGCTAGTTTCGCGAGCGCGGCCGAGACATCGGCCGAGATCGTGGCTTCCCAGGTGGCCAGCACCTGTGGCGTGATCAGTGCTTGCACGACTCGGCGGTAGGTTTTGTGCGCTTCGGGGTCCATACCGCGCAGGAAACCACAGGGCAGGAAGCGGTCGGCGGCCACCTTTGGCGAGCGCAGGTGCACGTCATCGTGCTCCTTCAGCAGACGCAGTGCGGATTCGAGATTGGTGAGGCACACCATGGGGTGAAAGAAGTGGCTGGTCTTGAAGATGGGTCCATAGACGAGCGAGAGCTTGGCGTAGTGCCAATGGTCAATCCAGGGGCCGAGCGGCAGGAGGGCGAGCGACCCCGGAGGGAGGCGCCGGTTTTTGCCGTAAGCGCTGCGGGAACGCCACCACAGCGCGATGGTATATGCGCCGGCGACGGCCGCGATCCAGGGCAAGGATCTCGGAAATTGCCAGACGAGCGCGGCCAGGCTGGCGGCATAGAGCGTGAGAAAGAATCCAAACGCGAGGCCCACCCGCGGGAAGGTTCGGACGAAGCTCGGTCGAGCCGCCAAGTTCAGGAGCGGCAGCACCGGCATCGCCGTCAGGAGGAGGCAGGCTATTGGGGCTATGGGGATCGTCACAAATATAGAGTGTTACACGGGATGAGCGGCGTCGAGGCGGAATCGCCATCTACTCAGCCCGGGCTCCCAGTGGGTCCCAATTGGACGGACCATTAGCTTAGCACGTTGTTTCAATTCGGGAAAAACGAGTTTCAGAATGAAACCAAGGGGTTCCATTTTGGTCCTTGCTAAGGGTGTTGCTAAGGTGTCAGGCGCTTCTGGGGTGGCGCTCGGATGGCCGACATCGAGCGGAAGCCGATGGCAGAAAGCGCGTCGCGGACCGGTTCCAGAAATCGAATTGGGGATAAAGTATACTTAAGGACTTACGCGGATATCGCGTATGCATATTGAGATGACCCATTCGATTGCACGCTGCTGCTGTTTCGAATGCGTACATCGCACCCAACATAAAGCGAATGCATAGCTGTCTATCTCTAATACCTCCATGCGGAAACCCGAGAATCGCGTGAAATCACCGACGTTTTGGACCGTGCCCGGTCGCCAAAGAGAGCCTGCGGCGAACTTGGACGGTCCCCCGACACTAGAACCTGGCCCTAGAGCCGTAGAGCCAGGGGAGGGTTCAGTGCCCACGGCGACGGCACCGGAAGCGGCACCGGCTACGGCACCGGAACAGGCACCGGCACCGGGGACGGGGCGACGACGGCGGTCAAAGGATGAGTCCTTGCGCTGCGCCCATTGTAGATCTCTCGAACTGCACCGCGAACCGAAAAGCGCGGCCAACTGGCTTCTTTTTCAGACGCATTATCAATGCAACCGTTGCAATAAGCATCAGAACCGCTTTCAGCTTTCCGGGGGCTCCCTACTCTTGATCCTGCTGCTGGCCGGCTCGATCGGCGGGGGAAGCTATCTGGTTTGGGGTAGCACTTGGCTACGGCAACTGGTAGATCCGGTGCAAGTCCTTACGCAGTCGCGGGCGCCCGGCGGCGGCCAACTCAGCGCGTTTGAGGAGATGATGGTGCGCCGGCCGAAATCCACCCTCAGTAACCCGAACATTGTGGAACTGAGCAAAGCGGGGGTGCGCAGCGAGGTAATCATCCGCTTGATCCGGGCTTCCAACGCTGACTATGACCTTCGCGCTAACGCCATCATCGAACTCAAGCGCGCCGGCGTGGATGAGAGCGTTATTTTGACCATGATCGATCAAAGCTACGGGACCAATCGATGAAAAATTACTCGCTCGCGGCGAGCCTGCTGCTGTTGACCGCTTGTTCGCGGACTCCCCAACAGCTCGAAGCCGAACACATGGCCAAAGCCAAGGCCTTCTTGGCCAGTAAGGAGTACCGCAAAGCCGTCATTGAGTTCAAGATCGCTTCGCAGAATATGCCGCGCGACCCGGAGCCACTCTATCAGCTCGCCTCACTTTACGATTTGGCCGGGGCCGGAGCGCTCGCCATCGAAACGCTGAATCGAGCGCTAACGGTGGATCCGAAACACGAGCCCTCGCAACTGCGCTTAGCGACCATCCAGGTTTCGAGCGGCCATGACGATACCCTGGAGGACGCTCGCCGGACTCTCGAAGGCTATGTGGTAAAACACCCCAAAGACGCCACCGCCTTGGGCTCGCTGGCTTTAGCGGAGGCCAAACTGAACCGGCCGGAGCAGGCGCTGCGGCACCTGGAAACGGCTTTAGCGATTAATCCGGCGGATCTGCGCCCGGCGTCTCTGTTGGTGGCACGTTATGCGGCCAAAGCCGACGTCGAGTCGGCCAAAGCCATCTCGCGGCTCGTGGAGCAGCGGCTGCCGAATTCGGCGGAAGCCGCCGTTCTGGCCGCCCAAGTGGCCGCTGCTTCATCGGACCGGTCCGGGGTGGACGCCCAATTGAAGCGCGCCCTGTCACTGAAGGCCGACTTTGGCCCCGCGCTGGAAATGCAGTTCCGCAAGAAACTGATGGACAAAGACGTGGCCGGAGCAGAGGAGGTCGCCCGCACCTTGTCCCGCCTGCCTGACCGCAAATATTGGACTCTCTATGGCCGGGTTCTCTTCAGCGAACGCAAGGTTGACCAGGGCATCGCCGAGTACGCCCATGTACTGTCGGAACACAAAGACGACGCCGGGGTGAGCAACGAATACTCGGCTTTCCTGCAAGGCAGTGGACGCCGTAAGGAAGCGGCAACCCAGGTGGCCGCCACGCTGAAGGCGCACCCCAACGACGCCGAAGCCCTGCTGCAGCGCGCCTCGCTGGCCATTGATAACGGCGATTTGGCGGCCGCCAGCACGGACATCCAGATGTTGCGCCAGCGAAAGATCGTCTCCCCGGCGATCAGCTATCAGGAGTCACGTATCTTCGCTGCCCAGAAGAATCTGCTGCGCCAAGGCGACGCCCTCGCTGAGGCGCTGCGCCTCAATCCGCGGATGCTCCCCGCCCGGTTAACGCTCTCCCGCCTGCTGGTGGCGTCGGGCAAGGCCAAGAATGCGCTGGTGGTGCTGGATGAGGCGACCGCGGTCGAAAAGAACACGGCGGAATTCGCTCTCCATCGCAATGCCGCTTTGATGGCCGAAGGTGAATGGGCCGAAGCTCGCAAGGGCGTCGATGCCGTTTTAGCTACTGCGCGCCCAGTGGGAACCCTCTATCAGGACGCCATCCTCAAGGTTCGTGAAAAAGACATCGCCGGAGCACGCAAATCGCTCGAGGAAGCGCTAAAGCTCTCACCCGGCGCGACGAACATCCTCTCGCTGTTGGGGCAGGTATTGCGGCAGCAAGGCCAGCGGCCCCAATATCTGGCTCTGTTGGCCGAGGCCGTCAAAGCGCCCCAATCCGCTGCCCAGGCGGTCGCTTTGCAAATGATGCTCGCCGGCGAACGGCAACAACTAGGAGACCTTCCGGGCGCCCGTACGGCTTACTTGGCTGCCAGGGCCGCCGGTGGCCCCGCCGAGGCAGACCCGGCCATCGCGCTACTGGACATG
>JAYVRS010000761.1:0-4566 GCA_043776185.1 Bryobacteraceae bacterium
GACCCGAGCCCCGTAAACTCGCCCGAATCAATCACGATTCCGTAATCGCTGAACACTCCTTCCACGGCCACGCCATCCACCGGGCGCACCACGGCTCGAATGGGAATACCGTACTTCGTGCAGAATTCAAAATCGCGCTCATCGTGCGCGGGCACCGCCATAATCGCGCCGGTGCCATAACCCATCAGCACAAAGTTACCCACCCAAATCGGCACCTGCTCGCCGCTAAAGGGATTCACCGCGTAATGCCCGGTGAAGAAGCCATTCTTCTCCACGTCGGCTGGATCCTTACGCGCCTGCTCGTCGATCATCGCCTTTAATTGGGCCTGATCGGCGGGTGACACCAGCGAAGCGGTCAAGGCGTGCTCCGGCGCCAGAATCACGCAGGTGGCGCCATAGATGGTATCCACCCGCGTGGTAAACACCCGGATGGCCTTTTTACCAAAAGCAAAATCGACCTCCGAGCCTACCGAGCGCCCGATCCAATTTCTCTGCATGGTGAGCACGCGTTCGGGCCAACCGGCCTCGATCTGCTTCATGTCGTCGAGCAAGGCGTCGGAGTAAGCGGTGGTCTTCACGAACCACTGCTCCAACTCCTTCATGATCACCTTGGTGGTTTCATGACGCCAGCAGCACCCATCCACCACTTGCTCATTGGCCAGCACCGTGACGCACTCCGGGCACCAGTTCACCTTACTCTGCTTGCGGTAAACCAAACCCTTCTCGTACATCTTCAAGAAGAACCATTGGTTCCAGCGATAGTACTCCGGCGTACAGGTGGCGATTTCGCGTTCCCAATCGTAACTGAAGCCCATCCGCTTCATCTGTACTTTCATGGCGGCAATATTCGAAAACGTCCACTCCGCGGGCGGCTTCTTGAATTTCAGCGCGGCATTTTCGGCCGGCATGCCGAACGAATCCCAACCCATCGGATGCAGCACGTCGTAACCGCGCATCCACATGTAGCGCGCGAGCGCATCGCCAATCGAGTAGTTACGCACATGGCCCATGTGTAACTTACCGCTCGGGTAAGGTAGCATTTCGAGCACATAGTACTTTGGACGATCGGCAGCGTCATCCGTCGAGGCGCGATATAACTCCGGCGACGCGTCCCAGCGCGACTGCCATTTGACTTCTATTTCTTGGGGACTATAAAACTTTTCCGGCATAATTCTTTCAATTTATCGAGATTCCGGCGATCGTCGCCCGGCTCATCCACCGGCGTTTCCAGGATGAACGCCTTAGTCTGCAACTGCGGATGATTCAGCAGGCGCCCAAAGGCGGCCTCGCCGATGAGACCCTCGCCAATGTTGGCATGGCGATCGAGATGCGATCCCAATCCACCTTTCGAATCATTGGCGTGAATCACCGCCACGCGCTCCAGCCCCAAAATGGCTTCGACCCCTTCGAGAAACAACTGCAAGCCCGCGGCACTTACCAGGTCGTAACCGGCGGCGAAGCTATGGCAGGTATCGAGGCAATAGCCGACCTCAAAGTCGAGTGCGGCCTGCGCTTGGCTCCTGATTTCTGCTAGTTCTTCCAGTGTACTCCCCAGCACCGAACCTTGGCCCGCCGTGTTCTCAATCAAGAGGCGCAACTGGCCCGTCAAGCCTCGCGCCGCCTCGCACATTCCTTGGGCCACCAAAGAAATTGTCTCAGCCGGGGACGAATCCTTGGCACTGCCGGGATGAAAGACCAGATGCTCGGCACCGATGGCCAACGCTCGCTCAATTTCGCCCCGAAAGGCGGCGATGGACTTGGGGCGGATGACCGGGTCGCGCGAGCCCAGATTGATGAGGTAGCTATCGTGGATCACCAACGGCCACAAGTCGTTTTCCTCGCGCAGCCGCCGCAGGGCGATCGCCGAGGCCGGTGACACCGGGCTGGCGCGCCACATGCGCGGTGACGCCGAGAATATTTGAAACGCGTTTGCCCCGAGCCTCATCGCTTCTATGGCGGAGTTCTCGAGAGCGCCCGCCGAAGAGGTATGGATTCCGATGCGCAAGATCTTAGTTTACTGTCTACTCGCTAGCGGCCTGATGGCGGCGGACGTTCGCCCGCTGCGGGTGGCCCCGGCCCCCGGCACGCGCTTCACGCTCGAAGTGGAAAAGACGGGACTCATGAGCGGCAAAAAGCACGTCTTTCTTTTCGAACGCTACAGCGGCATCCTGCAGCTGGACCAAGCCAACCCCGAGAAGTCCTCCATTCAGCTCGATATTGAGGCCCGCAGCGCGGTGGTGAAAGATGACTGGGTGAGCGCCAAGGATGCCAAGAAGATCGCCGACTACGCGCAAATGGAGATGATGAACTCCGCCAAGTTCCCACTGCTCAAATTCGTCTCCACCACCATCGCCGCGCGGGGCAATGGCGTTTACGACGTCCAGGGCAACCTAACCATCCGCGATATCACGAAGCCCGTCGTGGTGGTGGTTACCGAAAAATCGGGCGTGTGCGAGGGGAAAGCGACGGTGAAGCTGAGTGACTATAAGCTCAAACCCGTGTCCGCGTTGCTGGGGGCCATCGGAACCAAGAACGACATGATGGTTAGCTTCGTGCTCCGTCCGGGGACGTAGGTAACGCTGGTTGCTTTGGCCGAGGCTGACGAACATCGTTGACCGTTTAGAGGGAGGGGAGCCCGAGACGCGAAATGATTATTTTAAACGGATTCGTATAGTCGATGCCGGTATAGCAGGTCATGAGAGTCTCCTTTAGTTTACGGTAACAGAGGGAAACAAGGATTTTGGGGGCCAGAGCCGACTGTAAAATGTGTTTTCAATGAGTTACAGAGAATCGAAACGTTGTGAACCAAAATGAGGGCATGGGGTGAAGTACATCCGTTCCATTTCGGTTCCGGAAAAGGTAACAAGCACTTTTTCTCTGTGCCTCTGACGGAACCGGACTAAAACGAAAACCGTGCACCCAATTGAATATTCCGGGGCGCATTACCCTGCGCCGTGGTGATGAAGCCGAACGCACTGTTGTTTTGCGCCGTGACCGGTGCCGACAGCAGAGCGCGATTGAAGGCATTGGACGCCGAGGCCCGCACTTCCAGATTCACCTTTTCGCCCACCTTGAAATCTTTCAGCAGCGCCAGGTCTTCATTGATGGTCCAAGGCGAACGCAAATACGACATGCGGCGCGGCGTGTCGCCGTAGACCATATTCGCCGGGAGCACGAACGCGGCCTTGTTGAGATAAGGCACGCTGAAGGCCGTATTCTTGTCTGACTTCCAATCGGGATTCAGCAGCGGCACCGATCCATCCGCTACCCCCGGGGCAAAGCTGCATCGCGCGTTATTGCCCGCGCCAAAGAAGTTCTGGCTGCAGTTCACCACCAGCGGCGACCCGCTGACGTAAGTGTGAATGGCCGAAACCTTCCAGCCGCCCAGCGCCGCCTCCGCCACCGGATGCGCCTTGGTCATCCATTTGCGCCCCTTGCCCACAGGCAACTCATACACGTAGCTCGTGCGCAGGTTATGCGCGGTGTCTTGACTCG
Source organism: Bryobacteraceae bacterium (assembly GCA_043776185.1). Lineage (GTDB taxonomy): Bacteria > Acidobacteriota > Terriglobia > Bryobacterales > Bryobacteraceae > JALHNI01. The sequence goes on from JAYVRS010000761.1 coordinate 3,496, forward strand.
CGATGGCCTTATCCAGCCGCCGGTTGTACTGGTTCTGCACCGCGCCATCGCTGGTGCGATTGGCGTCCTCGCCGTTGGAACCGGAGATCAGCTTGGCGAAAGTGTATGACGCCAGCAGGAACAGGCCTTTCGAGAAGCGATGCTCAAAGCTGGCTTCGAGCGCATGAAACGTCGAATGTCCATCGTTCTGTCCGCCGGCGTTGCTGTCGATACCCGAGTACTGCGGGAACGGGCGCAAGGCCTGTTGCAGTTGCAGGTTCTGCGGATAGGCTGGATACGGCAGTTTGAAGCCCGCCGCCACCACCACGGGATTATTGATGACGGAGCTAATCGGCGAGCTCAACAAATTCCCATAGGTGGACCAATACTTGGGGTCGAGTTGATTCAAGGACTGCTGGCGCGATAGGAGCTTGACCCCAACTACGCCGTGATACGTAGTACGCAGCAAGGAGTTAGCCGTGAGCGCACGCTCAATGGTGAAGTTCCAATCGGCAAAGTAGGGCGCACGGCCCGCCTGCGAGTAGTAGAAGAACGGCGTCTGGTTCAGCAGGTTGGCGCTAAGTGTGGCGGCGTCCTTGATGGGCGGACGGAGCGCGTTGATCTGCTGCGAGAAGGGTAGAAAACCCGTTTGCACCTTGTATGCAATGCCGTTGGAAAGGCTATTGGCGATGGAGCCGAACGTGCCGCCAAAGCCTTGAATGCCGTTGTCGGCATTGCCATCCTCGCGCGAAGGCTGGAAGTAGATGGCGCTGCCCGACCGGATCACCGTCTTCGCATCCAGCTGATAAGCGAAGCCCAGGCGAGGCCCAAAGGCGTTCTTGCGCGTCGCGCCAAAGCGCGCCGGTGCGCCGTCCACTCCGGCGAACACCATCGCGCCGGGCAGGCCGCCGGCCGCGGCGTTAGGGCAAGTGGGACAGAAGTTGCTGTTCTTGTGATTGCGCTCTTCCTTGGGAATGGGGATCTCATAGCGCAGGCCGATGTTCAAGGTCAGCTTCTTGTTTACCTTAAAGTCGTCTTGAATGAACCAGGCGTAGTAGGGCCACTGAAACGCCGTATCACCGGGATAACGAA
>JAYVRS010000762.1:0-4563 GCA_043776185.1 Bryobacteraceae bacterium
GTCTGCAGACCGGCAAAGTCGAGGGGCGAATGTACGTAGCGGCTCACTAGTTTCTATGATCGCAGCAGATCGCGCAGCGCGGGGCCTAGCTCCGTGTAACGAAATTCAAAACCGGCCCGCTCGGCCACCACCGGCAGCACGCGTTGGCTCGCCTCCAGCACCGCCTCCGCCATTTCTCCGAACAGCAGTCGCAGCAGAAACATCGGCGCGGGGAAGATGGCGGGCCGTCGCAATTCGCTGGCGAGGGCGTGAGTAAAGGCAAGGTTGCGGACCGGCTCCGGGGCGACGGCGTTCACCGCGCCGGTGAGCTTCTCGTTGGTGAGTGCGGCGATGATCATCGCCAGTAAGTCGTGCAGGTGAATCCAGGACATCCACTGTTCGCCGGACCCCAGCCGGCCTCCGGCACCCGCGCGAAACGCCGGCAGCATGCGGGCCAACGCCCCGCCCTCGCGCCCCAGCACGATGCCGGTTCTGAGGCGCACCACGCGCATATTGAGCGCCAGCCCCAGGTTGGCGGCGGACTCCCACCCCTCACTCACCTCGGCCAGAAAGCCCGTGCCCGGTTGGGAGGACTCGGTCAAGATCTCGTCGCCGCGCGAGCCGTAGTAACCGATCGCCGAACCCGAAATCAGCACCCTGGGGAAGGTGCCCATTTGGGACAGGGCGGCGATGAGCCGTTGCGTGCCGCCCACCCGGCTGCGGCGGATGCTTCGTTTCGTGGCGGCGGTCCAGCGCTGGGCCACGGGTTCGCCGGCCAAGTGGATAATGGCTTCGGCACCCTCGAGGGCGGCGGCCGGCGGGTCATTTTGTTGCGCGTCCCAAATGGAGTAGGGAATCTGCGGCGGCAGCCCCGTGCGCGGCTTGCGAACAAGGATGTGTACTTGATGGCCTAACTCGGCCAGTCGAAGGACGAGCGCTTGGCCAATAAATCCGGTCGCGCCAGTGACTACAATTCGCATCGACTCCCGTTATTGTAAACGGAACGGGTCGATCCCGGTCCGTTCCATCAGTTCGATCTCTTTCAGATAGGCGTCTGAGTGGGTTTTGCGGCGCATGCCGTCATAGGACATCCAACGGATCATGCCGAAAATGGGGCGTTCGGTCCAAGGCCGGTCGTGCAGACCGAAGCACCAGAGAATGCCGACGATCGTATTGGGGTCGCGGCCGTCGATCGCGTAGCGGTCGTGGATATCGATCATGGTTCGCAATGCGTCTTGGCAAGTGGGCGACCATTCGATGATCTTCTTGCCCCAGTACATCCGGTAATAGCCGTGGATCTTGCCTCGCAGGCGCATCTCCTTCTGGGCGGCATTCCAAAGCGGATCGTGGGTTTGGCCGAGTTCGAATTCGGCGGGTGAATAGACGGGGTCGCGGACGTCATCGGCATGCTTCGCTAAGGTGGCTTGCGCCCAATCGGGCAGATTGGTCAATGATTCGGGCTGGTCGGTGAAGCGTGCGAAGTTGAAGGCCAGTTCGCGGCGCACTACTAGCTCTTCGATAAACTCGTCAGCGACCAGGGCATGTTCGAGCGCGTAATCCCGCGCGCGGAGAGCCACTTCGAGCGAACTGATGTGCCCGAAGTGCAGGTAGGGGCTCAGGTTGCTGGTGGCGTGCCCCGCGGGCTGATTGCGGTCGGTGGCGTAGCGCTTCAGATTGCTTTGGACGAAGTGCTTTAAGTGCTTTTGGGCCTGCGCGCTGCCACCACGATAGGTGAGCGATGGCTGGATGGTATGGTCGATTTCGCAAGAAGCGACCAGCTCAGGGATGTTGGCTAGAGTCACTTCCACGTGCAAATCGCGCCCGGCATTGAGCCGCCAAGGGTGCTTCAGCGCGGGCATCTGGAAGGCTTTCAGGTATTGGCCCAACAGGCGGTTGATCTTGGGGCGAATGGTGTAAGCGGCGTATTCGCGCTTCTCCATTTTGCTCATCGGCACTACACAACTGGAGTCGACAGCATAGTAGGGAATGGCCAGCTTCTTGGGCACCCGGGCGTTGTGTTCACGGGCGATGAAGGTAGGGTAATCGTCGGTGACAACGCAAGCCGCGCGCTCGGCTAGTTGGAACAAAGCGTTATTGGCGTCGGCTTTGCGGCGACGCAGGTGAAAGACGTAGCCCGCGCCGAGCGCTTTCGCGCCCGCCGCAGTGTCGGGGACGCCTTCCAGAATGAACGTGTGCAACCGATCATTCGCCTCGGTATAGGTGCAGGTGAGGCCCTCGTAGATCAGGAGGGGCAGACCACGCTCGTTGGCGAGGTGGATGGCGTAGGCCAGAGCGTGGTTGTGGCTGATCCGGCGATTCATCTGGGCCCAATAAATGACGTAGTCGGCGTCGGCAGGCGGCGGATGTTGGTTGAGCGTTCGAACACGCTCTGCTAGCTGGCTGAGTTCCATGGTGGGTCTCTTCTTGATGAGACCATACGGCGAGCCGCTACAATTAAAGCATTGACATGCGCATTCTGAACCGGGCCAAACTGCTCGCCGGTTATCTGCTGGGCCGCCACGATCTGGGCTCCGCTCTGCCGGTGGAGTACATCGTCGAAACCACGGCGAAATGTAATTTATATTGCCCGATGTGCCCGCGCGAGACGCACAAACAGCCCAAAGAGGACATGACCGACGAGGTCTTTGAACGGCTGGTGAGCGAGACGCAGAACTCGGCGGAGCACGTGATGCTGATCGGGCTCGGCGAGCCCTTTATGGATAAGCAGATCTTCAGTCGCATTGAGTATTGCGAGAAACACGACATCGCCACGCTGCTCTCCTCGAACGGCACTTTTCTGGACGAAGCGACTTGCGCGAAGATCCTCGATACACCGCTGAAGCACATCACTTTGTCGATGGATGGCGCGCGCAAGGAGAGTTTCGAGTATTACCGCAAGGGCGCGCGCTTTGAGAAGGTCCGCGACAACTTTGTGCGCTTATGCCGCATGAAACACGAGCGAGGCTCCAAGCTGCAGATTGTCGTGCAGATGATTCGCATGGAAAAGAACGAGGGCGAAGTCGCCGAGTTTATGGAGTTCTGGGGCGCGGTGCCGGGGGTGGACCAGATCCGGATTAAGGCCGATGAGACGGATTTAATGCGGCCCGATGCCGGGCATGCTCCCGAGGACTTCCAGCATCCTTGCCACTACCTATGGCGGGGGGCGATGTATGTGAAGCACAGTGGCGATGTGTATCCTTGCTGTCAGAGTTACATGTTAGATGGCGCGGCGGTGGGCAATGTCCGCACCCAGAGTATGCCGGAGATTTTTAACGGGCCGGCGATGCAGGAGTTACGCCGCAAACACACGGCGGGTGAGGCGGGGCAAGTGGATATGTGTTCGCGCTGCCGGACGACGATTCCTCATCCCTTGTTAGTGGCGGGTAGTCTGATCTTCCACGGGGAAACGGTGCGTAAGTTACTACCTCTTGTGGAGCGTCTCACTTACTTTTCGAAGTTACCTCGCCGGTTGCTAACTCCACAAAGGCCCGTGCCTACCGTAGTGCCCGCAAAAGAAGAACTGGTGCAGATCAAGTGAAGCGTGCGGTGTGTTTACTGAGCGGCGGTTTGGATTCTTCGACGTGCCTCGCGGTGGCAAAGCACGAGGGCTATGAGTGCTATGCCTTGTCGTTCGATTATGGTCAGCGTCATCACCACGAGTTAGCCGCGGCGGCGAAAGTGGCGGAGGCTGAGGGCGTGGTACACCGGATGGTGCAGTTTGACTTGCGGCAATTTGGCGGGTCGGCGCTGACGGCGGAGATCGACGTGCCAAAGCACGCGTCGACGGCCGAGATGGGCGACGGGATTCCCGTCACTTATGTGCCGGCGAGGAATACGATCTTTCTTGCTTTTGCCCTGGCCTGGGCCGAGACGTTGGGGGCGAATGATATCTTTTTGGGCGTCAATGCGCTCGACTACTCGGGCTATCCGGATTGCCGGCCGGAGTATATTGAGGCCTTTACAAAGTTGGCGAACTTGTCGACCAAAGCCGGCGTGGAAGGGGCGCGCATGACCATCCACACGCCGCTGATCGCGCTGACCAAGGCGGGCATCGTCCAGCTGGGCGCGTCGCTGGGGGTTGATTTTTCGTTGACGCACAGTTGCTACGATCCCGATGCCCAGGGCCGGTCCTGCGGGCACTGCGACTCTTGCCTGCTGCGGTTGAAGGGCTTTGCCGAGGCCGGATTGCGAGATCCACTGGTGTACCGGTGAAGATCTCGGAGCTTTTCTATTCGCTGCAAGGCGAGGGGACGTTGTTGGGAGTGCCGAGTTTCTTTATCCGTACTACCGGTTGTAACTTGCGTTGTGGGTGGTGCGATACGCCCTATACGTCCTGGGCTCCGGTGGGTGAGGAAATGTCGGTGGAGTTTATTGTGCAGCAGGCTTTGAAGCATCCGGGGCGGCACGCCGTGGTGACCGGTGGGGAGCCGTTGATTGCGCCGGAGATCGGCGTACTCACCACGGCCTTGCGTGAGGCGGGCTTTCATATCACGATTGAGACCGCCGGTACCGTCGCGCCCCCCGTGACTTGCGATTTGATGAGTATCTCGCCAAAATTGAGTAACTCCACACCCTGGGATCGCG
>JAYVRS010000763.1:0-4560 GCA_043776185.1 Bryobacteraceae bacterium
TTGACATCCTTAATCACGGCCAGCGAGTTAGTGCCGGCTTGCTTACGCACTTCGAGCACCACGGCCGGCGTGCCGTCCAGCCGGGCCAGCGTGCGCGGCTCTTCAAAGCCATCCACCACGCGGCCAATGTCGCTGACGCGGACGGGTGCCCCGCCGGTATTGGCGATCACGATCCGCGCGAAATCCTGCGGACGCTCCACGCGGCCAATGGTGCGCAGCGAAGTCTCCCGGCGGCCCTGATCGATATTTCCGCCCGGGACTTCGACGTTCTGCGACACCAGTGCCGCGCGAACCTGATCCACGTTCAAGCCATAGGCCTGCAGTTTGTTGCCATCGAGCCAAACCTGAATCTGCCGCAAGCGTTCGCCGACGAACTTCACTTGGCCCACGCCGTTGATGGACTCGATGTTCTTTTTGATGATGTCGTCAGCCAGCTTAGTGGTCTCGCGCGGGTCACGCGGCGAGGAGATCGCGATGTTGACCACGGGGGCCGCGTCCGTCGCAATCTTCTCCACGATCGGCGGGTCAGCGTCACGCGGCAGTTGGCTCAGCATGGCGCTGATCTTGTCGCGCACCTCTTGCGCAGCCACGTCAGAGTCACGGGAAAGCGAAAACTGGATGCTGACCAGCGAGAGCCCTTCGGAGGATACGGAGCGCAGCTCTTCGATACCCGAAATCGTATTGACCGCCTCCTCGATGCGCTTCGACACCTGGGTCTCCACCTCCTCCGGTGCCGCGCCACGCAAGGTGGTGGTGACGGTGACGATGGGCAGCTCGATCTTGGGAAAGAAGTCGACTCCCAATTGCCGGTAAGCGTTCAAACCCAGCACCACCAAGGCCATGATCAGCATGGTGGCGAATACGGGCCGCCGGATACAGATTTCAGCAAGCTTCTGCATGCTCAGTTCCCCCCGACTGGACGGCCATTGAACAGTGCGTCAAGAGCTGAGGTGGCCACGCGCTCGCCCACCTTCAACTCATCGCCGGGGACTTCCGTGAAGCCATTCATCTCCGAACCGGGCTGAAAGCGGATCTCGACGGCCTTGCCCTGCCGGATGACAAACACTTTCGTGAGGCCGGCAATTGCATAGACTGCCTGCCTCGGCACCAAGTTCACTGATTGGGTGTTGCGCGTCGCTAGTTTCACCTGCACAAAGCTCCCCGGGCGCAGCCGGGCGTCATTTTCGAGCGGCCGAGCCTCGGCCACCAGGGTGCGCGTTTTGGCGTCTAACGTGGGGTTCAATTGGCGAACGACCGCGTGAAACTCGGCATCGGGCGTCGCGTCCGTGGTGAAGGTTAAGGTGGTGCCGATTTTGGCGGAAGCAATTTCACTCTCCGGCACTTCCACGCGCAGGCGCAGCGGAAAGGTCTTCACCAGCGTCAGGATCGTCGCGCCTTCCTTGACATACTGGCCGGGCGCAGCCGGGCGCGCGCTGACGACGGCATCAAAGGGCGCGCGCAGCACCGTGTCGCCCAGCCGCTTCTCAACCAGCCCCACGTCGGCCCGCAGCGCACCGATGCTGGCCAACTGCGTGCGCAACTCGTCTTTCTGCACCTGCAGGGCGGCTTGGCGGGCTTCGTAGCTCTTTTCCATTTCGATGAAACGCTGCTGTGAGATGTCACCGCTCTTGTAGAGCTTTTTCGCGGAATCGAACTTGGTCCGCGCGTCTTCCATTTGCGCCAAGGCTTGGCGAATGGCGGGCGTGCTTTCGGGCGTGATGTTGGTTTGATGGGGGTCGAGCCCCATGCGGGCCAGCGCCTGGTTGACGGCTGACTTGGCGCGGTCGAGCTGCAAGGTTAGCTCCGTGCGATCCAACTGGGCGAGAACCTGCCCCTTGCGTACTGATTGGCCGAAGTCGACAGAAATCGAGTTGATGTGTCCCGGCACCTCGAAAACCACGTTAATCGTGTCGTCGGGCACCAGGGAACCGGTGAGTTGGACTACGCGATTCACCGGCCGCGACTCAACGGCGGCGGTTTTGACGACCAGCAGGGGCTCCTGCTTCGTGGCGGCTTGGACCGGGGCGTCCTTCTTTCCGCAGCCGGCTAGGATAAGAGCGAACAGGAGAAGAGAGGTGGACGTTTTGTTCATATGATTTTATGCGTTCAGGGGGCGACGATTCCGTCGAGATAGAGTTCGATCATTTCCGACAGGTCCGGGGCTTGGAGTTGGCAGGTTCCCGGGAAAAGGATATTCTTCTTCGCGGCGTCACCGACAATGCCCATGAAGCCGAACATGATGGCGTTGGCATTGGCGGCCCGAAGCCCACCGGCGTCGATCTGCGTCTGGACGTATTGCCGAAGTTGCGTGCAAAAGGCGGTTTCATGCCGTTCGAAGGCGATCTCCGCCAGTTCATGCCGTTCGAGCGCCGCGAAGTAGATGAGCCGCACGTAGTTGGCGTGGACTTGATGCCATTCCCAAGTGAGCTGGGCCAGCATTTGAAAAACTTGGCGAACGTCATAGGTCGGGTCGTTCAGCAGGACGGGCAAACGCATCTCGACGTCAGAGCCCATGGCGCTTTCGATGATGGCGGTGTAGAGGTCGCGCTTGGAGGGAAAGTGCTGATAGAGAACGGGTTCGCTGACTCCGACGGCGGCCGCCAGTTCACGGGTGGTGACGCCGCGGAAGCCGCGTTCACCGAAAAGACGAATGGCAGTGTCGATAATCGCGGCTCGGCGCTCGACGGAGGACATGCGAATGGTAGTACTACTCATAGGTTTCGCGATTAGTGATCGCTAACCTAGGATACACTAACTTAGTGTTCACTAGCAAGCTAAGGCGGGAACTGGAACGCAAAAACGCCGTTCCTAAAGGAACGGCGTTTTCGGTATTACTTTAAGTGGGCGATGACTACGCGATAACGTCGACGCCCATCGACACGCAGGCACCCTTCACCTGAGAGATCGCGGACTCGAGGGTGAAGCTGTTGAGATCGGGCATCTTCAGCTTGGCGATTTCTTCCACCTGCTTCATCGTGATCTTGCCTACTTTGGTCTTGTTGGGTTCAGCGGAGCCCTTAGCCAAGGCCACGGCTTTCTTCACCAAAATCGCCACGGGCGGCGTTTTGGTGATGAAGGTGAAGGAGCGATCATTGAAAATCGTGATGACCACCGGGATGATCAGGCCCTCCTGATCCTTGGCGGAGGTCTTGGCGTTGAACTGTTTGCAGAACTCCATGATGTTGACGCCCTGCGGTCCGAGGGCGGTGCCGACGGGGGGCGCCGGAGTGGCCTTGCCGGCGGGAATCTGCAGCTTAACTGATCCAGTAACTTTCTTAGCCATAGTACCTATCTCTCAGTAATTAAATCTTTTCGACTTGAAGGAATTCGAGTTCCACGGGAGTGGAGCGTCCGAAAATCGTCACCAAAACGCGAAGGGTGTCGCGTTCGGGATGGACTTCTTCCACCTTACCCGTGAAGTTGACGAACGGTCCGTCGTTGATCCGGACGCTTTCGCCCTTTTCAAATATCTGCTTGGGACGCGGGCGGTCAGACGTATTCGCCTGCCGGTAGAGCATCGTATTCACTTCGTCGGCCGTCATCGGAATGGGCTTGGTGCCCCCGCCGACGAAGCCCGTAACGCGAGGCGTCGCTTTTACTTCGTGCCACAACCGATCGTCCATTTCCATTTGGACCATCAGGTAGCCCGGGTACAGCATCCGCTCGGACGTGACTTTTTTGCCATTGCGCAGCTCAACCACGGTCTCTTTGGGCATCAGGACTTGGCCGATTTGCGTATCGAAGCCAAAAGCTTGCGCCCGAATCTTCAGACTCTCGGCGACTTTTGCCTCAAAACCAGAATAGGTGTGGATGATGTACCACAGCATGTTGGAGGGTGCGGGTTCAGCCACAGGTTCACCAACGGCCAGACCTTCGTCTTCAGCAGCCTGCACTGGGCCTTCCGGCAACAGAACATCTTCAGCTACGTGTTCCACTTGCTCAATCGTTTCCATGGGCGCTTCTTCCGGCTCTTGTTCGATCATGCAACCTACTTGGCAAAGGTCCGGTAGAGCTTGTCAATTCCCCAGGCGACACCGAAGTCGACGAGGAAGAAGAAGGCAGCGAAACCGAAGACCGCCGCCACGACTACCGCCGTGGTCGCTTTCACCTGATCGGGCGTTGGCCAAGTGACCTTGCGCATCTCTGCTTTCAGGTCTTCGACGTATTCCTTGATTTGGGCTGGCCACGTAGCGATCCCCGTCGGTTTTGACGGGACTTCGTTCTGACTCTGAACTGCTTCACTCACAACTTGGCTCCCCATTCTGGCACTCTTCACTTTCGCTTAGCGACGAAAAACTTGGCAGGGGCAGAGGGATTCGAACCCCCAAAGGCGGTTTTGGAGACCGCAGGTTTACCGTTAGCCTATGCCCCTGGAAAACATGGCATCACTGCCATCTCTATCTTAACGCACCCGAACCGCTAGGTAATAATTTCCGAAACAGTACCGGCGCCGACGGTGCGACCGCCTTCGCGAATGGCGAAGCGCAGACCCTTGTCCATCGCGATCGGCGTGATCAGCTCAATGTCCATGGTCACGTTGTCGCCCGGCATCACCATTTC
>JAYVRS010000764.1:0-4558 GCA_043776185.1 Bryobacteraceae bacterium
ATGGGCCGCAACGGCCACGACGAGAACCTGCTCGCTTCGCCGGAACGCTTGGCCAGCTTGGGCATCGGCTTTGAACGGATTGACCGCGGGGGCGACGTCACCTTTCACGGGCCTGGCCAGATTGTCGTTTACCCTATTGTCGATCTGAGAGAATGGAAGCGCGATGTCGGCGCTTACTTGCGGGCTTTGGAGCAATTGTTGATCGATGCGCTGGCTGATTGCGGCCTCGCGGCTGAGCGTTGGCCCGGCCATACCGGCGTCTGGATCGGCGGGCGTAAAGTGGCCGCGATGGGTGTCCACATGAGCCGTTGGGTGACGACCCATGGCTTTGCGTTGAACTTAGATATTGACTTGAGTTACTTCAATTACATCGTGCCCTGTGGCCTCGCCCTGCCGGTTACTTCCATGCGGGCATGCGGCTCCCTGGCCAGTCGCCCGCAGGTAGTCGAGGCCCTGGTTGCCCACTTTGCTCAGCAGTTTCAAACCGAAATTCTTGTTCCCCAGGAGAGCTTTACATGATCGACGTCGTTATGCCCCAGATGGGCGAAAGCATTGTGGAAGCCACCCTTACGCGCTGGCTGAAGAAGCCGGGCGATCCGGTGAAGCGCGACGAACCGCTCTTCGAAATTTCCACTGACAAGGTGGATAGCGAAATCCCTTCGCCTGCATCGGGCACGCTCTCGGCGGTACTGGTGGAAGAGGGCAAGGTAGTGGCGGTAAACGCCATTGTGGCGCGGATTGACGATGGCGGAGCTGCGGCCCCGGCTCCGGCTGCGCCCAAAGTTGCGGCACCCATTCCGAGGCCGGCCGCCGCACCAGCTGCTTCGGCACCAGCCCCGGCACCCGCTGCCGCACAGGCGGCGACCGGCAAAGTCGATGTCATCATGCCTCAGATGGGCGAGAGCATTGTCGAGGCCACCATCACCAAATGGCTCAAGAAGCCCGGTGATGCCGTGAAGCGCGATGAGGCCCTCTTCGAGATTTCCACCGACAAAGTGGATAGCGAAGTGCCCTCGCCAGTGGACGGCGTGATCGCCGAGATCCTGGCTCAGGAAGGTGCGACCGTGGGCGTGAACGCGGTTGTCGCCCGGATCTCCAGCTCGGCAGCGGGCGCGGCTGCGGCACCAGTTGCGCCAACTGCCCCCCAGGCATCTCCGGCACCGGCCGTGGCGGCGACCGCTCAGCCAGTGGTGGCCGCAGCCGCAGCCGAACTCCAGGGTCCGCTGTCGCCGCTGGTCCGCAAGATGGCTCGCGAGTATGGCATTGACCTTGCACAGGTCTCCGGCACCGGGGCCGGCGCGCGCATCACCAAACAAGACGTCGAAAACTACATGGCCCAGCAAGGTGCTCGCACCTTAGCCGGACCTACGGCACCCGCACCCACGGCATCCGCACCCACGGCACCGGCCTCGGTTTCCGCCAAAGCTCCCGCCCCAGCGCCTAGTGCGCCAGTCGCCCGTGGCGAAGCGCCGCTCCACCGCGTGGAGCCCATGTCGATTATGCGCCAAGCCATCGCCAATCACATGGTGATGTCGGAGGCTACGTCAGTCCATGTCACCACCGTCCACCGCGTCGACATGACTAAGATCGTCAAGCTGCGCGACAAGTCCAAAGCCGCCTTCCAGGAGCGCTACGGCTTCGGCCTCACGTTCCTGCCCTTCATCATGCGCGCCACCGCCGAAGCTCTGCGCGTGTTCCCATCCTTGAATGCGTCGATTGAAGGCAAGAATGTCGTCTATCACGGGGAAGTGAACCTCGGCATCGCCGTGGCGCTCGATGGGGGACTCATCGTTCCGGTGATCCGCCACGCCGACGAACTCAACGTCACCGGCCTGCAGCGCCAAGTAGTCGATCTGGCCAATCGCGCCCGTTCCAAGCAGCTCAAGCCGCAAGAAGTCACTGGTGGCACCTTCTCGCTTACTAACTTCGGCAGCTTTGGCAGCCTTTTCGCGACGCCCATCATCAACCAGCCGCAGGTCGCGATCCTCGGCTTGGGTGCGGTCACCAAGGAAGCCGTCGTGATCGACGATGCCATCGCCATCCGCTCCATGATGTATCTGGCCCTCACCTTCGACCACCGTCTCATCGACGGGGCGTTGGCCGATCAGTTTTGCCTCAAGGTGAAAGCCATTTTGGAAGGCTGGGGCGAACAAGTCCTGTAGTGTTTGTACAACTCCGCTAGCCCACGGCGTCAGCCGTGGGGCACGAATGGCGTGGAAAATGCACCCAGCGGCTAACGCCGTGGGCTAGCAAGCGGGCCACTGCAGTGTGCCTACGCGGCCAGATGTTGATGGACGGTCTGAATCAATTCCTGGGATTGGACGGGCTTCGACAGGAAAGCCTGCATGCCATGTTGGCGGCATAGTTCGTAATACTCGCTGGAAGAGTTGGCGGTCAGCGCCAGGATCGGCACGGTCTCATAGCCAGGGAGCCGCCGCAATCGATGGGTGGTTTCAAAGCCGTCCATCCCGGGCATTTGCAGGTCCATCAACACTAGATCGAAACGATAGCTGGAGGCGGCCTTGAGCGCGGCGGTGCCGCTGTCGGCGCTGTCGACCTCAAAGTCGTTACGTTCGAGCATATTCACGACAATCATCTGGGAGACTTTGTTATCTTCCACCAGCAAGATCCGCGGCTTGCCTTGCCGCAGGTTGCGCGTGGCCGCGGTCCCCACCGCTTCCTCGGCCGCGATCAGCGGGAGCCGCACGATAAAGCTGCTGCCCTTCCCGAGTTGGCTCTCCACGCGAATGTCGCCGCCCAAAAGATTAGTCAATTCCCGGACTAACGCCAAGCCGAGCCCCAGCCCTTGATACTGGCGCGACAGCCCGCCCTCTAGTTGCTCAAAGCTCTGAAACACCCGCTCGCGCATTTCGGCGCTGATCCCAATACCGGTATCGGCCACCACAATTTCGATCTCCTCCGCACGATTATTTTGATTCGCCGGTTGATCGAAAGGAAGGAATCGGCGGACGGTGAGGCTAATCTTGCCATGCGAAGTGAACTTAGTGGCATTCGAAAGCAGTTGAGAGACTAGCCGCCGAAATCGGACTTCATCACCTAAGATCAACTCCGGCAAGCTACGGTCAACTCGAAGCTCAAAGTCGAGCCCTTTGGCCCGCGCCTTCGTCTCGTACTCGGCGGCCAGATGGTCCACCGTGCGCACCACTTGAAATGGCGAATTTTCGGCCCGCGCGTTTCCGGCGCTCAGAGCGGCGAATTCCAGGGTCGCGCTCAGGATATCGTAGAGCGAATCGGCGCAGGAGCGCGTGATCTCCAAGTACTCGCGCTGCTCAGCGCTAAGCGTCGTCTCCGCCATCAGGTCGGTCATGCCCAGGATGCCCGTGAGTGGCGTCCGGATCTCATGGTTCAGGCTGGTGAGGAATTCGACTTTTAGCTTCTGAACCTCGTCCGGCGACGCCGGATCCACGCGGTCGGTCACCCGGCGGCCCAGTCCCGGATTTGGCATCTCCAAATGGGCCGGTGCCGTCGGGACCGGGGCCAGCGGGGGAATGGCCATGTGCCGTACGGTCCAATTCGGGGCCAAAAGATCATGGATCGCCTGCGGCGATGAGGGCTCCGTAAAGGTTAAATCCCGCGACGGGGATTCGTCAAAGTGTGCGGGCTGGAAGCCTTCCATGTTTTTGGAGAGGAAGGCAACAGGCTGCCTTCCTAAGTATCTAAATCGGACCGCCAGGGGGAAAAGTTTAGCGAAAACACCGCTCTCTGGCTAAACACCGTCCGAATCGCAACCGACCTACCACCAATGGCATAGGTATTCGTGGCTTATTAGTCGTCGCTCGAAAACATCCCAGTGATTGCGCCCAGGCCACTGCGCTCGTCACCGCCGCCGGTGGCCGACGGGGCCAGTTCGCGCCGCAGTTTCTCCAGCGTCATACTCTGCACGATCGCCCGTCCGGGGCCCTGTAGTGTGGCCAGAAACAGACCCTCACCACCGAAAATCGCCGTCTTAATGCCACCCACAAACTGGATGTCGTACGAAACGGACTCATCAAAAGCCACAATACATCCGGTATCCACCTGCAACATCTCGCCCGGCTTCAAGTCGAATTCGATGAAGTCGCCGCCACCATGGATGAAAACGGTCCCCGGACCGGATAAACGTTCGAGGATGAATCCCTCGCCGCCAAAGAAGCCCACTCCCAGCTTCTTGGTGAAGGCTATGTTCAAAGTAACGCCCGTCTGGGCGGCCAGAAAGCTGTCGCGTTGCACCAGAATCGACTGTCCCGCTCGCAATTCGAATGGCTGGATGCGGCCCGGGTAACTGCCGGCAAAACCAACCTCGCCCGCCGCATTGGCCCGGAAGTACGTCAGAAAGAGACTCTCACCCATCACCTTACGTTTCAACGCCCCCAGCAGCTTTTCCCCCAGCGTGGTGCCGCTCATCCGCGTTTCCCAACTGATGGACGGAGTCTTGTAGAGCATCTTGCCGGCCTCGGCGTACAATTCCTGCCCCGCCGTCAAGCGGACGCGGACCACCTGCAGGTTGTCACCTTGAATCGTATAGTCGAGCGTCGTCTGCGCGGCCAACGGAGGCGGC
>JAYVRS010000765.1:0-4545 GCA_043776185.1 Bryobacteraceae bacterium
CGGTCTCCGGATTGCGAGGCGACGTAGGCGAATTCGTCTTTGAGCGAGACGCCGTGCCGGTAGTTACCGCTGGAGTCGGCGAGCGAGCCGTCCATCTGGTAGTGAGCGAGCAGCCCCTGGCGAGGATCGGCAGCGAAACGGGCGGTCTTTTGCCACTTCGTATAAGCCTCTTTGACGGCGGCCGATTCGAGGGCTTTCTCGACTTCCGGCGTGCGAGTTTTGAGATAGCCGGCGCGGGCGGCTTGGGTATCGGTGGGTAACTCGAGTACGGGCTCGGCGTTGCCGCGGGTACCGTCGAGGCCTTTTTCCGGAATGGTATTGAAAAAGGCGCCGAAGCGGTAAAAGTCTTTCTGAGTTAGGGGATCGTACTTATGATCGTGGCAGCGGGCGCAGCCGAGGGTCATGCCCATGAAGACGGTGGCGGCGGTTTCGATGCGGTCGACCATGTATTCGTTTTGATACTCCTCCGGAATCGCGCCGCCCTCGAAATTAATCATGTGGTTGCGCTGAAAGCCCGTGGCGAGGATCTGTTGCTTAGTGGGATTAGGGAGTAAGTCTCCGGCGAGTTGTTCGACGATGAACTTATCGAAGGGTTGGTTCTGGTTGAAGGAGTGAATCACCCATTCGCGCCACCTCCACATGTCACGATGCGAGTCGATGTGATAGCCGTGGGTGTCGGCGTAACGGGCCAGGTCGAGCCATTGCATGGCCTGGCGTTCGCCGAAACGGGGTGAGGCGAGCAGGCGGTCGACTTGGGTTTCGTAGGCCTTGGTGGACTTGTCGGCGAGGAAGGTTTGTAACTCCTCAGGCGTAGGTGGCAGTCCGGTGACGTCATAGGACAGGCGTCGGAGCAAGGTGGCTTTGGTGGCCTCCGGGGCTGGCTTGAGATTTTCTTTGTTCAAACGCTCGAGGATGAATTTGTCGATGGGGTTGGCGGCGTTGACGGCGGGTAAGGCCGGTTTGGTCGGCGGAACGTAGGACCAATGCATGTCCCAATTGGCACCGGCGGCGACCCATTGCTTCATGAGTTCGAGTTGCGGGGCGGTGAGGGGGGGCCCGGTGGGCGGCATGCCTCCGCCGTTGATGCGCTTGAGTAAGCGGCTGGCGGATGGGTCACCGGCGACGATGACCCCTTTGCGGGAGAAGGCACCTTCTTTGTTGTCGAGGCGCAAGCCGGATTTACGGGCCTGGGCGTCGGGGCCGTGGCAGGAGAAGCACCGGTCCGAGAGGATGGGCCGGATATCGCGGTTGAAGTCGAGCTTAGCGGGGGCAGCTGCCAGCAGCAGGGGCGCCAGCAGCAGGGGAGTTAGCAATAGCGCGGCGAGGTACATCAGTGACTAGTTTAAACCCAATAGCGGGCGCGCATGTCTGGCTTCAGAAGAGCGCTCGGGCGCATTGCGCGGGTGAGGATGCGGGCGGGGTACTTTGCCTTGATGTATGGCGGCATTTGTTCGGCAATCCGCCCGGCAATCTGGCAGGGGCGGCGGAGGCTTGGACGGAGTTTTTGGATGGTCCCGAGGAGGAGGTCCGGCGGAATGCGGGGCGGCGGTCGGTGCCTGATAACCGGGTGGCGTGGGCTGGTCCGGTGGTGACGCTGAGGGCTGGATCGCCGCCGGGATAAGGTTCATTTCCTTGCTCTTGTCGCCCGTAGCCAGCTAATACCCTGCACTGTGGCGCTCTGTAACCCTGTGGCCCAGTTTTGTGGCGGTCCGGACGGCCTTGGCGGCCGCCTTGCTCTCGCTTGCCCATTTGGGTTGGGGCTTTGCTCCTCCCTGGCACCAAGTGGGCCTCGGCATGCGGACCGGCCTCATCTTGCTGTAGCCCGGTGCCCACATGTCCGATGTGTTCCCGAGGTGTGTAGGGCGGCGCTACCCGGGAGTCTCGCTGCCGTTCGACTCTTGCACGACACGCTTCAGAATCTTTCCGAAGACGGTAAGATTTTCGGTGAAGAAGAAGAAAGGATTCTTCCCGGAGCCTTTTTCGATTTCGATGCCGTCGTTGTACTGTGTGAACGAGAGGATGGTGGGCGTTCTAATGGTAATGTTCTTCTGATTACCCATAAAAATGAGCCGTTTGTTCGTTAGGTACAAATCACCAGAATCCAATTTGGTGAGCACGTCTTGAGTTTGTCGACTGGAAGAGTAGTTTCCGCCCCTCAAGTAAAACCCCTTAAATACTTTGTACGATGTGGAATAACCACCGTAGGTAGTGCGTGTCGTGACGCGCCGAAGTTCGTGTAACTGAGCCTGCACGTGGGCATGGCACACCTCATTGCGTTGAACGTTAATTTCCGGAACAAGGATAGGCAGGTTACCTTCCTCGATGTGCCAAAACGTTCGGTAAGTTTCAATTAAGTCCTGCGTCTTGGCGTCGTGCGTTATGTTGAAGCCGAGGCTCTCCGCCATACTCCGAAGCTCGGCATCTTCTTTCGGCGAGAGCTTCTTGTCTGCTAGGGCGACATCAAAGAATCCGCGAAGTGCCGAGCTCGCAACGTCAGCATAAATCTTTCTGGCGAGATCCGCCGAAATATTAAGGTCAATGCGGAGGCGTTCGAGGTGAGTCCTTTCTATGACGCTCAAGAAGCCATCTGCCACTGCCTCATTGACCGCAGACCTATAAATTGCCCCGGCGATTTTGTCGTGAGACTCCGCCGCATCTCCGTCCGAAACCCTAAGAATCTTTTTCAAGTGCCGCAGCTCCTCGGTTTCGACCGTTGAAAGCATTCCGTCCGAAAGGCAGTGCTGGAGGTGTTGCGCGTAGAGACCGTTAAAATCTCTTATTAACTCGGAGCCCAATTTTAAGCGATGCTCGGACGCGATTCGGAAGACAGCCCCTTCCGAGACTTGGCGGATGTCACCGGAGTCGGCGAGAAGGTTATTGATACGAACCACAGCATTTTCCTTGGGTTGTTTTTTGAGAAGCGCTTGCAGTATGCTTGGTTTCCTGTCAGTTAGCTTTTGAAAAGCAGAATTCATGTAAGATCCTTTTCATCATTATTATTCAATATCGGGTGGGGAAAATCACATTTGTCTTCAAACCCATTCCGACGAGCCGACAAAAGTCAAGCATCCGTCGTGATCTCCAGCTAAGGCTTCTCTGGGAGAGCCCAAGCGTACAACACGCCACCCATGCCAGTGACCACATACTGACGGCCATCCAGCAGGTAGGTGATCGGCTGGCTTTGCATGCTGGAGCCGCCACCGGCGTGCCAAAGAGTCTTGCCGTCGCTGGTGCGCAAGGCCAGGACGTTGCCCTGGATATCGCCCGTAAACGCGAGCCCGCCGGCGGTCGTCAGTACGCCGCCGCCCGGCGTCCCGAAACCTAGTTCGTGCTTCCAGCGAATCTTGCCCGTTTGATAGTCGATGGCCTGAATGACGCCGGTGCCCCACACGCTGTAATCGGCGCCGGCCCAACCGAAGGCGCCGTCCGCCGGCTTGTTGAAGTAGATGGCGTAGCTGGGATGCGAACTGACGATGAAGAGTCCGGTTTTCGGATCGAAGCTGGGTGAACGATAGTTGGTCAGGCCCGCTTCATCGGGTGCGATAATGCGGCCATCGGGAGCCGGTTCCTTGGCCGGATCAGGAATCGGCTGACCCTTGCTATCGATGCCCTTGGCCCAATTGACTGGACCAAACGGCGTGGTTAAGAGGTTCTCGCCCGTGAGGCGATCGAGGACGAAGAAGTAGCCATTGCGGGAGGCCTGCAGCAGTAGCTTGCGGGGTCTGCCTTTGAAATCCGCATCTACCAGCACCGGCATTTCGACGGCGTCCCAATCGTGGGTGTCGTGCGGAGAAGCCTGGAAGGCCCACTTCATTTTGCCGGTTTCGGGGTCCAGGGCGACGATGCTGCCCGTGTATAGGTTATCGCCGGGGCGCGCCGGTCCATTGAGCACGGGCGTTGGATTGCCAGTGCCCCAATAGAGAGTTTTTGACTGCGGGTCATAGGTGCCGGTCATCCAGGTCATGCCGCCGGTGGTCGCATTGGGGGTGCCGGCCGGGGGCGTACTATCCCAACGCCACTGCGTCTTGCCGGTTTCGGGGTCAATCGACTTCAAAAAGCCGGTAAGGTTGTCGAAGTCACCCGAGACACCCACCAGCACGTGATTCCCCACGATCAGGGGAGAGAGCGTGCTCCAGTAGCCGCGGTTCGCGTCGGCAATGGCGACGTTCCAGCGGACCTTGCCGTCTTTGGAATCGAGACAGATGAGGTGCGCGTCCGGCGTGACGAAGAAGAGCCAGTCCTTATACATGGAGACGCCGCGCGAGCCGATGTGAAAGCCCTTGTTGGCCGGATATTGATACTTCCAGATCTGCCGGCCAGACCGGGCATCGACGGCCCACACTACGTCCGGAACGCTGAAATAGATGACGCCATCCACCAGCAGCGGCGAGGCCTTGATCTGGGTGGCGGCCCCGGTCTGGAAGGCCCAGGCGAGCGACAGGCCGTTCACGTTCGCTTCGTTGATCTGGGCAAGCGTGCTGTGCCGCTGGCCGGAGTAGTCGCCGTGATAGCCAGGCCAGGAATCCACGGGGGGCTTGAGCAGCA
>JAYVRS010000766.1:0-4543 GCA_043776185.1 Bryobacteraceae bacterium
AGCCAATGGACGGCGCTCGAAAGCAGAAAGCTCTGCACCTCCGGCCGGCCATAGTTGAAGATCAGCGTGCCCCATTCCTTGTGCTCGCCTTGGCGGGGATCGGCGTGCTCGTAAAGGAAGCTGCCGTCGAAGTAGTGCAGGCCATGCAGGTCGCGCGGAAAGTGTCCGGGCACCCAGTCGAGAATCACGCCTAGGCCGGCTTGGTGGCATTGGTCAACGAAGTAACGGAAGTCATCGGGCGTGCCGTGGCGCGAGGTGGGGGCAAACATTCCGGTGACCTGATAGCCCCAGGAGCCGGAGAACGGATGTTCCGTGATGGGCAGCAGTTCGAGATGCGTGTAGTTCATCTCGACCGCGTAGGGAATCAGCTTGGCCGCCAACTCGCGATAGTTCAACTCGCGACTTTCCTCGCCGGCGATGCCATGCCGCAGCCAGGAGCCCAGATGGACCTCGTACATCGACATCGGCGCGGCGTGCCAGTTGGTGGCTGTCCTTCGATTGATCCACGAATCGTCGCGCCATTCGAAGCGATCCGGCGCGGCCACAATCGAGCCGGTGGCGGGCGGCAGTTCCGCCGCAAACGCGTAAGGATCAGCCTTCAGCACGGTATACCCGTTCATGTTGGAGTGGATGAAGTATTTGTAGATCGCGCCGGGCTTCACGCCGGGCACAAACAGCTCCCACACGCCGCCATCGCGACGCCGCATGGGCAGCGCGCGCATATCCCAGTCGTTAAAATTGCCGGTGACCAGCACGACGTTGGCGTTGGGTGCCCAGACGGCGAACTGCACGCCGTTGACGCCTTCCCATTCGATGGCATGCGCCCCCAGGAAATGGTGAGCAGATTGGTGGGAGCCTTCGCCGAACAGATGCAGATCGAAGCTGGTGATGCGGGCCGGGAAGCGGTAGGGGTCTTCGGTGAGTTCCGCCTCGCCCGTCTTGCGCGTCACGTTCAACATGTAAGTGGTAGGCTGTTGCGGCATGGCAGCGACGAAGAATCCTTCGTCGTGCAAGCGACGCATCGGCAGCGAGCCTTCGAGCGTCATGACGGACGCTACACTGGCGTGCGGAAGGAACGCGCGGACCTCCCATCCGGCGTCGGTCTGGTGCGGGCCGAGAATGCTGAAGGGGTCACCGTGGTAACCACCGGCGATGGAGTCAATCTCCGCGGGAACAAGAGCGGACATGCGCCCTATTATGGCGCATTGGACGTGGCCACACGGCGGGTCATCCAAGTTACGGCGATTGCCATGAGAATAAACGAGATTCCGACGATGTTTTCCGGTCCGCTGCCTTGCTTGATGAACTTGGCCGTCGCGATGGCCGTGGTGGCCCAGATGAGCCCTAGCAGCGCACTGGCGGCGTCGCGAGCAAAGCGCGCCACGGTGATCGCGACCAGCACGGCCGCGCCGACTGCTAAGCCGTAGTGCTCGATGCCATGCGGTCCTTTTCTCAGGTCGGCCAAGTCCACCAAGGTCGCGGCGATGGTAACGGTGAGGCCCACTTGCCAGGCCGCCGCCGGATAGATCGTCAGTAGCCAGAGCACCAGGACGCCCAGAACGAGGAAGCCGAAGCGCAGCGGCAGCGTGACGAGATCGCCGAACAGCAGCAGGCTGGCGAAGATTGCCGCGATTATCTGGGTCGATAACGGCATTGGTGGAAGATTCGGTTCATCGGACGGCGGCAACTGGCGCGCGGCCATCGCCAAAGCCCAGCCGAACAGGAGACCGAAAGTGAACTCCATGCCCTTCCACCAGGGGTGTTGGCGACCAGCGTACTGAATGCCGTAGGCCTGCAGCGCGCCGCCTAGCCCGAAGCCGAGTCCGCCGCCGAGGGTGCCCCAGAGGGCGAAGCGAAGTAAATGAGGCTGCGTCGTGCCGAGCCAGACCATCAGGGCAAGGGCGGCCAGCAGCAAGCCGGCCCAGACCTCTTCCCGCGGACGGTCGAGCCGGTTGGAGAAGTAAATCAGCTTGGGCTGGTTGATCAGCTTCCAACCGACCCAGGTCGAGACGCTGAGCAACACGCCGGCTTGAGCCATCAGTTTTGGGGGGATCCGCGTAAAGCCCAAACTCATCACCGCGCCCCCCAACATCCCCCACACGGCACCCTTCACGGTTAAGCCGAGCAATCCCCAGGCGCGCGTCTCGGGGGCAATGGCCGCGCCGACCGTCTGCCCATAGGTCATATCGCCGCCGAAGCCGATCGCGATGGCCCCAAAGGCGCACGCGCGAGCGCTGGGGGTGATGCCCCGTAGGAGGCAAATCGCCAGGGTCACCATGGCACCCGGAATCATGGCTCCGAGGGGTCCGCCGCCGATGAAGCCGCGCAGACCCCAACCCAACATCATGGCAACCGCTGGCAAAAGTAATGACATCCTGAAAAACCAAGCTATCATGTGCATTCGCATGCTGCCCGCTTTTTACCCGATTCTCGACGTTGCCGCTTTGACTGCCCAGGGCATCCCCACCCTGGCGGCCGCGGAGGCGATTCTGTCGCGGGGAGCGCGAATTTTGCAACTGCGGCAGAAAGAACATTTGTCGCGCCAGATGTCTGATACGGCTCGACAGGTGGCCGCGGTTTGCGCTGAACACGGCGCGACTTTTGTGATGAACGATCGCGCGGATGTGGCTAGGATTTTGGGCTGTGGCTTGCATCTCGGTCAGGACGACTTGCCGTGCCAGGCGGCGCGGGCCGTGATGGGTACGGGGTTATTAGGCTTCTCGACGCATAATGCGGAACAACTAAAGTCCGCGCCGGCGGAGGCGGACTATCTGGCTTTAGGGCCGATCTTCGCCACGGGTTCCAAGGTGAACCCCGACCCGGTCGTGGGCCTGCAGAACCTCCGTGCCTGGCGTCCGCTGTCCGCGCGGCCCTTGGTGGCGATCGGTGGCATTACGCTCGACAACGCGCGACACGTGATCGACGCCGGGGCCGATTCCGTGGCGATCATCGGGGGCCTGTATTCAGGAGCGCTTACCCTCGACTTACTCAAAGAAAGGACGGATGCATGGCTTCGCCAACTCCCCAATTAAACCAAAAGCTCGGACTACTAAGTGCCACCACCCTCGTCATCGGGTCAATGATTGGCTCGGGCATATTTATTGTCTCGGCCGATATCTCGCGCCAAGTGGGCTCGCCAGGGTTGCTGATTGCCGCCTGGGTATTTACGGCGCTGCTGACCATGATGGCCGCGCTCAGTTACGGCGAATTGGCGGCCATGATGCCCCAGGCCGGCGGTCAGTATGTCTATCTGCGTGAAGCCTTCGGTCCGTTGGCCGGCTTTCTCTTCGGCTGGACGATGTTTCTGGTGATTCAAACCGGCACCATCGCGGCGGTGGCCGTGGCGTTTGCCAAGTTCGCGGGAGTGCTTTTCCCCTGGATCGCGGCCGATAACCAGATCCTGCCCTTTGTCAATACGCAGCAAATTGTCGCTATCGGGATTGTCTTGTTACTGACTTGGGTAAATACTCGGGGCATCGGGATCGGCGCAATGGTGCAGAACGTCTTCACCGTGGCTAAGACCGGTGCGCTCTTAGGCTTAGTGTTACTGGGACTTTTCCTCGGCCGGAATGATGCTGCCATCTCTGCCAATTTTACAAACTTCTGGGGCGATGGCGTCAGTGGCTGGCTCATGGTGAAGCTGGTCGGTGTGGCGCTGGTGGGTTCGCTATTCTCCTCGGATGCCTGGAATAACGTTACCTTTACTGCCGGTGAGATTCGAGACCCTCAGCGTAACGTCCCGTTGTCGTTGGTGTTGGGTGTCGGGATCGTTTCACTGCTCTACATTGCTTGTAACTTAGTCTATCTGAGTGTCTTGCCTTTGGAAGCCATCAAGACAGCCCCGCAAGATCGCGTGGCGACGCTGGTGGTCTCGCAATTCATGGGGACGGGCGCGGCGCAGGTGATGGCCATCGCCATCATGGTTTCTACCTTTGGCTGCGTAAACGGACTCATTCTGGCCGGGGCTCGCGTATTCTATGCGATGGCGCTCGATGGCTTGTTCTTCAAGTCGGTCACCAAGCTGGATCCGGTGACCAACGCGCCCGTAATGTCCCTGGTATGGCAGTGCGTCTGGACGTGCCTGCTGACGCTCACCGGAAAGTATGGCGACTTACTCGATTATGTGATCTTCGCCGTGCTGCTTTTCTACATGTTGACGATTGCGGGAATCTTTGTGCTGCGCCGCACCCGCCCGAATGCCCCGCGCCCCTATAAAGCTTGGGGATACCCGTTTCTGCCCGCCGCTTATATTCTGTTGGCGGGGTTGGTGGAGGTCTTGCTACTGCTCTACAAGCCGACTTACACTTGGCCAGGCCTAATTATCGTGCTCACCGGCATCCCGGTGTTTTATCTCTGGCACCGGCAGACGGCGTAGTTTCTCTGGCCGCAGAGCACAAAAGAAGCTTTTCACCCGGTCGAAGCACTAGTTACTCAGTCGGCGATTCGCGGGCCGGCATAAAGGCGTTGAAATCGATCTGGGCTCGGTGCGCGTAGTCTTCTAATAGCTCCCCCACGCGAGTGTAACTCGGTGACCGCACGATAA
>JAYVRS010000767.1:0-4540 GCA_043776185.1 Bryobacteraceae bacterium
ATGCGGGTGCCGGCTTTTCGGGCGGCATCGACAACGGCTTGCCAATCGGGGCTGTGGGTGGGGAGAAGGCCGGTCCAGATTTCGCCGGGGTGAAAGTTCTCGATCAAGGCGGTGAATCCGCCGAGGTGGTCGGCGTGGGCGTGGGTGAGGATGAGGACATCCAGGCGGCGGATGGAACGGGTCCAGAGGTAAGGGGCGATGACGTCTTCGCCGGTGTTGATGCCGGGTGTACGACGGCCCTGGACGGCGCGGAAGTTCGCGAGACCACCGGCATCGATACCGAGCGTGCGGCCATCGGGGAGCACCATCAGGAGGCCATCACCTTGCCCGATGTCGACGGCGGTGAGTTCGAGCTCGCCATGCCTAACTTGAGGCGCGAAGGGGTGGGCGAGTAGCAGGGCCAACGCGGCGAAGGCCATTGCCCACGCCGGCCAGCGCCAGCGCAGCAGTCGCAGCGATGCGGCTAAGGCGGTGAGCGAGAGGACGAAGGCGATCGCCAGCCAAACCGGCGGACCGGGAATGCGCCACGCCGGTTCGAACTGGGCGCTCCACTCGACGGCGCTGCCGGAGGCATGGATGAGCCAGGCGGCGAGCTTCGCGAGTGGTGCCCAATTCGTGACCACGGCTAGCATTCCAGCCGGAATTGCGGCGGAGAGCAGCGGCGCGACGAGGAGGTTGGCGAGCAAGCCGGTGACCGGAAAGCGATGGAAGTAGTTGACGAGCGGCAGGGCGAGCACCAGTTGCACCATGGCCGTGATCAGCAGCATTTCGACGGTGGTGGCTGTGATGCGGAATGCGGCGGCCACTAGGTGCGTCGCCCACTTGAGGGGGAGTCGTGTGAAGAGCGAGAGGCTCTCGGCCAAGAGTCGCATTTCGACGCGAATGACGGCGACGTTGGGGGGCAGTGTGACGTCCCAGCTGACATTGGGCAGTTGCCGGGAGGCCTGGCTGAAGGGTCCGGTGGTGCGCTCGACGATCGGCGTGGCCAGCGCGCCGATGGCCAGGACGGCGAGGAAGGAGAGTTGGAAGCTGGCTTCGGAGGCTTGGCCGGGGTCGAGTACGACGAAGACCAGTACGACGGCGGCGAGGATGTTGAGCACGCGTCCGGTGCGATAGAAGTATCCGGCGCCGGCGTAGAAGGTGAGGCCCCAGGCGGCGCGCAAGACGGGAGCGGATCCGCCGGCGAGGCCGGTGTAGATCCAGGCTAGCAGCACTCCGGCGAGCGCGGCGAGCCAGCGGCGCCGCGTGATCTGAAAGATTACCCAGACCCATCCGGCGGTGAGCACCACGACGTGCTGGCCGCTGATTACCAGGGCGTGGAAGGTGCCCGTTTTGCGGAAGTCCTCGGTCCAGAGGCGTTTCACTTGGCCGGTTTCGCCCAGCAGCAGCGCTTGCATCATGCCGCTGGCGTAGTCGTCGTTCGGCAAAAAAACTTCGATGCGTTTGAGCAGGAGCGCACGGGCGGCGGCGATGGTGCGGCCCAGCCGGGTGCCGCATTCGCCGGGCTGGATGGTGGTTTTGCCCGAGGGCGGAATCGTGGCGATCCAGAAGATTTGGCGACGGGCGAGGTACTCGGGGTAGTTGAAGCCGCCCGGATTGTCGAATGAACCGGGGGGCCGGATGCGGGCGTCGAACTCCACGCGCTGGCCATATTTCAGAGAAGTGGGGGCCTCCTTGGGATATTGGTAGACTTTGGCGCGGGCGCCCGGCTGAAGCTCGACGACGAACTGGGTGCGCCCGTCGAAGAAACTGGTGGGCTCGACGACGCAGCCTTGCACCAAGAGGACCTCGTCCTTGTCGCTGGGAATGTGGGGTTTGGGGCCTGGACGGGCGGTGGCTTCGATGAGTGAACCTGTGGCGGCGATGCAGGCGAGGGCGGGGAGCCACCAGAGCCTTTGATGAGTCCAGCGGGCGGCGGCGGTGAGGGTCAGGAGGAAGGCGATGGCGATTAGGGCTTCGATTGGGCTGAAGGCAAGCGCGTGTCCGGCGCCGATGCCGACGAGCAACGCGACGGCCGGCCATAGTAATGGTTCTCGCACTCATTAGATAAGTGCGTTTCGGAGGGGATTATTCTCACAAATTTTTCGAGAATTATGGGGGGGGCGGCGGAACGAACGCGGCACCAAGCACTCTTCCTTTGGAGGGCATTGCAGCAGGAGAGGCATGTGGGCTTCCAATGAATTGTGGGGTTTGGAGTGCTGTATTTTGAGAAAAATGCGGTGAGGTCGGGGCTCGCCGGGGCGAATGTGGAATTAAGTGATTTGATATGATGGAGTTAGAAAGAAGTCGGGCAATGTCAGGGGTGCCCCTATTTCCCAACCTGCTGAATTTACTTGTAGTTGGAGCGAAACTCGGGATGGTGCCCCGGTTTCCACGGTGGGCCAAATCTGATGAGCGAACTCAGACGCGGCTGTGTCGGCTAAGTCGTTCGTTTTGAGGCGGTTCGGCATTGGGCTGTGGCGGACTGCGGTTGCTTTGCGGATTTGGGTGGGCGGCTTCGGACGTAGCTGAATCGCGTTAAGTCTCTTCCAGCTGTTCGAGGAAGGTGCCGGAGCCCAGGGCGCTATCGTGACGGGTTGCTTGCCTGAGTGCTGCTTCGCGAGGCGAACGAATGCGCCCATCTTTCCGGAAGGCTAATAGAGTGAGAATTATGAAGCATTTACGCCCCCTTCGGGCCCACTACCTGCGCTGGCTCAGTTGTTGCGAGGTTTCGTTTGGGCTGAAGGCGCAAGAAGGGTGCGACCAGCGGAGGCAGCCCCATTCTCTGAAGCGTATTCTGTAGGTACTCGCGGAAGTACGGCCAAACGTTAAAAATGGCGTTACCCTCTTGGAATGCTCTCACGTGCTCCGGAGTAATCTTGAAATCCTCACGCAGTACGTAATCGACCTCGTAAGCGCATTCCACAACGACCGGTGGCTCCGGCTTCTTTCCTTTCCCTTCGAAGTCTTTGACATCCGCTTCCTGTTCGGTTCCGACCATTCGGAACGCAACTTCTATACGCAAGATGTTCGCTGGCGCGACCAACGCCTTACTTCTGAAATTGTAACTTACCCCAATTCGCAACGTCCCAGCCTCATCATTCGGTCGCGAGGTAACTTTAGCGCGCGTCAGTCTTATTCGATCGATTACTGCGTTCTGATGAACCTGGAACGCCAATTTGGTTTCATCCTGGTCCTGCGTAATGACAATCGCGTTCATGCCGCATACTCACATCGAAACCCATCTTCAGGAGCTGCCGCTAACGCAGGATTCTCCACGATCTTCTCAGGAGTTTGCAGCGGAAGGTCCGCCCACACCCCTGCCATCTCGACACGGCCAACGTCGGTCGTCCAGGTCCGATGCCACTCGGCACCAGAGTTTTTCCGCGGCGCAATCCAACTCGGAAGCTGCGCTTGCAGTTTCACTTCCGCGCCCAACGCGTACATCACCTCGGCAAGGGTGCGGATAGTAAAGTTCGATCTTCCGCTCAGCATCTGGGTCACCCAGGAGCGAGATTTGTTCAGGCGTCTTGCCAACTCGGCCTTGGTGACATTCTGCTCATCCATCAGCTTGGCAATCACTTCTGCCGCTTCAGCCACCAGAGTCTCGATAGACAGAAGTCTCTGGAATTCGGGATCTTGAATCAGATCTTCATGCAGCGTATTCATTGGTTTGCTTTCCCCACAGTTGCTAACTTGGCCTGCATCTGATCTTCCTTCAGGATGCGGCGAGCACGAGCAATCTCCTCGCTCGGGGCGTTATTCCTCTTCTTGATGAAACCGTGGCTGACGACAATCACTCCGCGTTCTTGCACACCCCCATAGCCAAACGGCATCCGGATCTGAAAGGACTTAAACTCAAATAACCCCTCGCCCAAATCGCCGAATTTCTCGCGATTGTGAAAATTTGCGCGATCCCCGGCAATCCGGAAGAGAGCCATCATCTTGGCCTTATCTATCTGACTAAGCTCGCTAAAAAACTCGAGGCCAGGGCAAGCGCCACTCTTCTCTCGCGCGAACGCAATCGCGAACTTCTCACCGTGATAAGCGATTTTTCGCTGCATTCATCAATTCCATGTTAAGCTAACACTAAACAAATTGCAAATCTTTCTTGGGAATTTTCTGTCCACCGTCAAGCCACGTTTAGGACAAACCCTTTCTTCGGTCATTCTGTCATATTTTCGAGCTCGAATTTTCAGAGACTTGCGGAGAACATAAAAACATGGTGCCAGGCACTTTCTGGAAGGATCAAGATGAAGACGAAGCGTTTCATCTTGAAATTGGACTCTTGATTCAAAGTTCAACGGCGGAGGCGGACGCGCAGCTAACGAAGTTCCTCAACTTGGTGGCGAAACGGAGCGAAGAGTCGTTGATTCTATTAGCTTTATTGCTGCGGGCGGGCCAGGGGACCCGCCCAACTGGATTGTGCGTTGGAATATAGGTCGCGGTAGGGACGATCATCACTGACCGCCCCCCGCACGGATCCGTACGAGCGGCACTACCGCATACGGCTCTTACCTCGGATATCTGGCGTCAAAACGGACCTCAGGATAGGGATGTA
>JAYVRS010000768.1:0-4522 GCA_043776185.1 Bryobacteraceae bacterium
GATCCATCGCCCAATTGAGCCTGGGAATTGTCACCCCAGGAGAAGACGAGACCGTTACCCAAGGCCACGCTGTGGTTGAGTCCGGCTTCAATGGCGTTCACTCCGGTCAACAGGCCCAAGCCGCCCACGCCCACCACATTCACCAGGCTGGCTTGGTTCGCCAGCGCGGCGCTGTCACCGAGTTGACCCTTGTCGTCGGCTCCCCACGAAGCCACGGTGCCGTCGTTGCGCAAAGCGAGGTTGTGATTGCCGCGCGCGGAAATCGAGATCATGCCGGTGGCGTTGGCCACCGCCAGCGGCCGGATGACGCACGGCGCGCCGGAGCAGACATCCGGCGAACCCACGCCATTGCCGATCTGTTCGGACGAGTCGTCGCCCCAAGCGAAGACGACGCCATCGGACCGTAGCGCGACACTATGCGTAGAGCCCGCGGCCATCGACACAATGCGGTTGAGTGGCCCTGCCGTCGTGGTGACCTGCACCGGAGACGTTTGCAGCACACCCAACAGCCCGGCGCCCAATTGGCCGGCGACATTGCTGCCCCACACCCAAAGCGTTCCGTCGCTCTTGAGCGCCATACTGTGGATGAAACCGGCTGAGACGGCGACGATATCCGTCAACACGCCCACTCCTCCCGGGCCTACCACCTGAACGGGCACCGTGCTGAATCCGCCAATGCTGCCGTTGCCCAGGGTACCGGCGCTGTTGCTGCCCCACGCGACTACCGTGCCGTCGCTACGCAAGGCGAGAGTGTGGGTCTGGCCCGCCGCCATCGCCACCACATTGGCGAGCACTCCCACACCGCCCACGCCTTTCACCGGGGTGGGCGTGGCTGCGTTGACCGTGGTTCCGATGCCTAGCTGTCCCACGCCGTTCACGCCAAACGCCCGGGGCGTGCCGTCTGCCAAGAGGGCGAAATTGGCGCCTTGGCCGATCGACATCGCCACGGTCCCCGTCGTGTCCGACACCGGGTCCAGCCCCAGCCCATGAACAACTATTGAATTGACGGCCGCAAGGGGGGCGATAGCATTGGTTTCGGAGCCGACGGCCAAGACGGCCATGCTGTTCGCACCACCGGCCGCAATGGCCGCAATGCCCGTGAGGTTGCCCGTCCGTTGCACGACGACCGGGCTTTGTCGCGTCGAGGTCGAGCCATCTCCCAGTTCACCGCTACCGTTGCCACCCCAAGCCACGACGCTGCCATCGCCCCGCAAAGCCAAATTGAATACCGAACCCGAAGAGATCGCCACGACATTCGTCAAAGACCCAATGCCCAACGAGCTGACGACCACCTTGGGCGTGGATTGATTCCCCAGGAGACTCCCGTTGCCGAGTTGGCCGTCGGTATCGTCACCCCAAGCGGCCACGGTGCCATCGGCCCGCAGCGCGATGGTGTGAAACGAGCCCGCCGCAATCGCGATCACGCGATCTAACGAAGCACTGCCGATGCCTGCTACCAGCATCGGCGTGGTCTTGATGCCACCTACGACGCCAATCCCGAGTTGTCCACCATCGTTGGTCCCCCACGCGAACAGGGTGCCGTCGCTGCGGAGCGCGACACTGTGGCTGCGGCCCGCCGCGATGGCCACGACGTCGGTTAGGAAGCCAAGGCCCCGCGGGCCCTTCACCTGCACTGGGGTGCTGACCGACGAGTTGCTCAAGCCCCGCCCGAGTTGGCCAAAGCTGTCGTCGCCCCATGCCACCACGGTGCCATCGCTTTTGAGGGCCAGGCTGTGGAACTCGCCAGTCGCCACCGCTACCACGCCGGTCAGCATGCCTACACCGCCCACGCCCAGCACTTGAACGGGTGTCTCCGCCACCGTGTTGGTGGTGGCGTTTCCGATTTCTCCTATGACACTGGTACCCCAAGCCACCACCGTGCCATCACCACGAACCGCCAGGCTATGGTGCGAGCCCGCGGAAATCGCAACCACATTCGACAAATTGCCCACCCCGCCGACCGCTTTTACGAACACGCGTTCGGAGCAAGGCAGCCCATTGCAGAGAGACTGGAATCCGGGGCCGTCGCCCAGTTGGCCAGAGTTGTCGCTCCCCCGGGCCACTACCGATCCGTATGTGCTGAGCTCAAGACCAAACCCGGATCCGGCGGCAATCGCCACCGTCTGTCGGCTATTAAAGGTCGACACGGCACGCGTTTGCGACACCAACGCGGGCCCATCGCCCAGTTGACCCATATAGTCTGAACCCCAGGACAACACCTGCCCCGCTGGTGCCCTCGCGCCCGTATGTTGCTGCCTCGCCGACGAAATCCGAGTAACCCGCTGCGCCTGAATGGTGGCCGCCGCCGTTACGGTGAATAATAAGAATTTGCTGATGTGCATGGAAGTCTCCTCTGCAACAGCATGCGCCCGGCGCCCCGCGGAAATCCTCAATTCCCGGTCAGCGAATTGTCAGGAAGTTGTCGGTGTAAAATCTCAATTACTTCTCAACGACTGGTGCGGGAATTGTCACAGCGCTCGCCCCGCCAGCCACCATCTACGCCGCGGCAGCGGTGGCCTCGCGCCTGGGAGACGGTGAATATACGTGAATGTGGGGTCCCCTTGTTTACCAGTCGGGGTTCGTAAGTGGCTGATAACGAACCCCCGACCGTGAGGGAGGGGATGTCAAAAACAATGGGTCGACTTGACGTGAACGGCGCGATTTGGCCATCGGGTTACCTGGGCTTCCTCGCCCAGAACTCCGCCCACGCCGAAGCCGATTCGACCGACTGCGACGGCCATTGCGACGGCAAGCCCGTTCGCTCAGCTGATGCGCCGGGGCTCTCGCATTCCGGGCGAAGACCACTTGAGTCCGGCTCGATTAGTTAGGCCTTCAGCGGCAACTGGGCTAACGCTCCTGACGGGTTCGTCGGCCGGCCACGCGTGCGATAAACTTCAATACCAGAGGTGGCTTATGTGGAACTTCGCGGGAATTCTCTCCCTTGCTGTTTCGATCGCCTATGCGCAAAGCTCGGCAACCAGCGTGATTGGCCGGGTTACCGATCCCACCGGTGCCGTGATCTCAGGCGTCGCGGTCACGCTCACCAATCTGGACACCAATCTCTCGCGGCAGGCGACCTCCAGTGAGCTCGGCGACTACACCGTGCCGTTCCTGCCGCCCGGCCGCTATCGGCTGGAAGCAACGCTCGCCGGTTTTCGCGCGTACAAGCGCCCTCAACTCAAGCTGGAGCTCGACCAGACGCTCCGGGTCGACATGGCGCTCGAAGTCGGCCAGACCAGCGAGAGTGTTACGGTGAGCGATACGCCACCGGTCCTCAACACGGAGAACGGCTCACGCGGGGAAGTCACCACCAACGAAGAGATTTCGCAGATGCCGCTCGACGGCCGCAACTTCTCTGATCTGGCGCTGCTTACAGGAGGCGTGATCCCCAAGGGCGATGGCGGCGATGGCGCTTATGCCGTGAACGGCGCGCGGGCCGACAA
Source organism: Bryobacteraceae bacterium (assembly GCA_043776185.1). Taxonomy (GTDB): domain Bacteria; phylum Acidobacteriota; class Terriglobia; order Bryobacterales; family Bryobacteraceae; genus JALHNI01. The sequence goes on from JAYVRS010000768.1 coordinate 3,444, forward strand.
CTTCGGCTTTGTGCTGGATGGTGTGGAGAACACGCAGAAGCGCAACACGGGTGCCATGGTGAGTCCGCCGATTGAAGGCATCCAGGAGTTCAGGCTCATCACTTCCGGCTTCGCCGCCGAGTACGGGCGCTATGCCGGCGGCGTGCTCAGCGTGGTTACCAAGAGCGGCACCAATCGTTTGCACGGAACGCTCTACGAATTCCTGCGCAACGACGCGTTCGATGCCCGCGGTTATTTCGACGTGCAGAAGTCCAAGCTCCGCCGCCACCAATATGGGGTGAACTTCTCCGGCCCGTTCTACCTGCCGAAGCTCTACAACGGCCGCGACCGCACGTTCTTTATGTTCAGTTGGGACACCCTGACGTTGACGAGTGGTAAGACCCAGCGCGGCATCGTGCCTCGGCCCGAGTACTTCCGCGGCGACTTCTCCCGCGCTACCGACGCGCTGGGCCGTCCGCTCGTGTTGACCGATCCTCTCGCCAAAGCGCCCTTCCCCGGCAACCAGATCCCCGTGAACCGCTTCGATCCGGTGGCGCTCAAGCTCGCTGCTTTCTTTCCCGCGCCTAACCTCACCGGCGTGAACAACTTTATTTCACAGGGTAACGGCACTGCCAACAACCAAGGCTTCACCGTGAAAGTGGATCACCGGCTCAGCGTGAAAGATCAGTTCACCTTCGCCACCACCTGGACACCGAACAGCAGCTCGGACCCGGTGGCCGGTGCCCGGTCGCCTTTGCCGATCTTCGGCTCCGTCACAAACACGTTGAGCCTGCTCTCGTACATCCGCTATCTGCGCACCATCTCGCCTACCATGTTCCTCGACGTGAAAGCCAGTTTCTCGCGCAAGACGAACTTCCAGCGCTGGCCTTACAGCCAGGACCGGGATTGGGCCGGAGAGACCGGCTTCCGTGGTGGCATCACCAACCCGGTGGCGTCGGGCTTGCCGGAACTCAACACCAGCGGCTACATCATTCTCGGGCCCGCCTACGATTTGCCCAAGATCTGGTCTTACAACAACTACCAATACTCCGGCGCGCTCACCTGGATCAAAGGCAAGCACAACCTGAAGATGGGCGCCG
>JAYVRS010000769.1:0-4522 GCA_043776185.1 Bryobacteraceae bacterium
GCCGGACCATAATTTTTGGCGTAAGTCGCAGCCAAATGCTGGAAGTCTGCCAACTTCTGATCCGGCGTGAGCCCTTGCGCCCAAACCACGTTGAGGGAGAGCATGAATAAACTAACAACGCGCTTCATGCTCTCTTGTACCCCATCTACTCCGGTTGCGGCAACTGTAAAAATTAGGCCCAGCTTAAGAGGCTCTAACTATTGCGCTCTGCCAGGAAATTCGATCTAGTACGGCGACCGCGTGAAAAGATATTTTGTCTCTGGCGCAGGATCCCCGCCCTGACGGTCGGGGTTCTGTTGAATAGGCATTTTACGGGCAAAACAGAACCCCGACCGTCAGGGAGGAGATCTCACAGACTTGCCATGAGAACATCTTCATCCGGTCGCACTACTTAGTGCTTTGACCGGGCGAAGACTACCTTTCCCACTACTAGCCCACAGCGTCAGCTGTGGGATGGAGCACCACAAGCGAAGATCTTCTTCACGCGGTCAAAGCACTAGTGCTAGCTTAGTTCGCATCCTGGAACTTTATCTCAGTGGAGACTTCAGACGCTCCTCGCGCAGGGAATCAACTGGCCGCTAGAATCATGAGAAGTGACCCACGCGCCGTTTCCCTCCATCACGCCACCGCTGCCCGCCACCGCCGCCTCCCGCATTCTGATGCTCGCCCGCCGGCTGGCCAGTGCATTGGCCTGCCTCCTGCTCTGTGTCGCTGCCGTCGATGCTCCGCCCTGGAGTGCCCGTTCCCTGCCCGCCCTGCTGACAACCGGCGAAACCGCCCGTAAGCCCCTCCCCGCCACCATGCCCGGTGGACTCGCCATTCTCGACTTCGACGGCGATGGCTGGCTCGACCTCTTCTTCACCAACGGCGGCGACCTTCCCGCCGGCCGTAAAACCAAGCCCGAACACACCAATCGTCTCTTTCGCAACCTCGGCACCATGCGTTTCGAGGACGTCACCGCCCGCGCCGGCCTCGCCGGTTCGGACTATTCATTTGGCGTCACCGCCGCCGACTATGACCACGACGGACGCACCGATCTGCTGGTCACCGGCCTGCACGGGGTCACGCTCTATCAAAATCGCGGCCCCGCCGGATTCGCCGATGTCACCGCCAAATCCGGCTTGGCCAAACACCCCGGCTGGGCCGTGGCGGCCGCCTGGCTGGACTATGACAACGATGGCGATCTCGACCTCTTCATCGTCCACTATGTCGCTTGGGACGCCGCCCGGGAGCGCGAATGTCTGGTCGACGGCAAGCCTGACTTTTGCCATCCCAAAAACTATCCGCCGTCGCCGCACGCGCTCTTCGAAAACAAGGGCGATGGCACCTTCACCGACGTTTCGGACGCTCTGGGATTCAGCGCCCATCCCGGCAAGGGAATGTCCGTCGCAGTGGCTGACTTTGACGGCGACGGCTACGTCGATCTCTTCGTGCCCAATGATCGCGTCTTCAACCAACTCTTCCTTAATCGCGGGGGCAAACGCTTTGAGGAGGCCGCCTTCGCTTGGGGCGTGGCTGCTCCGAATGACGGCAATCCCACCTCTTCCATGGGCACCGACGCCCAGGATTTCGACGGCGACGGTAAGCCTGACCTCATCTATTCCGCCCTGCGCGACGAGACCTTTCCCCTCTTTCGCAACACCGGATCCTCGTTCGTCGAAGCCACGACCGTCACGCGGCTCAACGTCCTCACCCGTCTAATGGCCGGTTGGGGAATCCTGTTTGCCGATCTCGACAACGATGGCTGGCCCGACGTGCTGGCCGCTCGCAGTGATGCGCTCTCCGCGTCAGGCGGCCGGGGGCAGTCAGCCAAGGAGCCGCCATCCTGGTTCCGGAATCAGGGCCCTCCCGGTGAACGGCGATTCGAAAACGGCACCGGCTGGGGTCGTCTGCCCCGCGCCATGTGGCGCGGCGCCGCCACCGCCGATCTCGACCATGACGGCTGTCTCGATGTCGTGCTCACCGCCCTGCAGTCGGCTCCGCAGGTGGTGCGCAACCCGTGTCCGGTGGCGGCGCACTGGCTTGAGGTGGACGTCCGCCAGCCCGGAGCCCGAGTTCGCGTCGGCTCCCAATGGCGAGTGGTTTCGTCGGCGGCAGGTTACGCCTCGTCCAACGCCGGGCCGCAACACTTCGGTTTGGCCGGCACCAAATCGGTGGACGTCGAAGTTGTTTGGCCCGGCGGACGCTCGAAGCTGATCCCGCACGTTCCGGCCAATCAACGGCTCAAGGTGGAGCCATGATTCTCATCGCTCTGCTGTTTCTCTCCCAGGACCTCCCATCCCTTTCCAGTGAGGGTGCCGCCGCCATGCGCGCCGAGCGCTACGCCGACGCGGCCCGCGTCTATCGCACCTTAGTTGGCCAAGACCCCCAAAATCCCATGTGGCGCTTCAACTTGGGTATGGCCCACTTCTACGCCGGCGCGCCCGCCGAGGCCACCCCCGCGCTCACCACCTTTCTGCGAGCCCGCCCCCAACCCGGCGCGGCGCACCTCTTCCTCGGTCTCTCCTGGCTAAAGCTCCAGCAGCCCTGCCAGGCGATCGCGCCTCTCGAAGCGGCCCTGCGCTGGCCGCAACATCCACCGTCCGCATCGACGGAATTGGCCGAGGCCTATCAGGGCTGCCAGCGCTGGGAACCGGCCGCCAAAGCCTACGCCGAGGCCGCCAAGCTCGATGCCCAGCCTCTCCGTCTCCTCCGCCAAAGCGCCCACTGTTGGCGAATGGCGCGACGCTACGATCTCGCCAAGCCCCTCTTCGCCTCCCTGGAATCGTCATATGCGGACGACGCGGATTTCTGGTTCGAATACGGCGATACTCTGATGCGTCTCGATGGCGCGGCGTCCGGCCTCCCAGCGCTGCAGCGGGCTGTCGCGGCGAATCCCTCGTTTGCGCTGGCCCAAAGCGCCCTGGGCCGGGCGCTGATGGAGCTCGACCGGCCCGCCGACGCCCTGCCCCATCTCCAGGCCGCAGCCGTCGAAGATCCCGCACTTCTGCTAGCCCTCAGTCGTGCCTATCGAGCGCTCCAGCGTCCCGCCGACGCCGCGAAAGCCGAGGCCGAATACAAGGCTAAAATCGGCACCCCATAAAACCCTGCGGCGCCTACTTCGCCCCCCGCAACTCGGCCAACATCCGGCGCGCGGCATCCAGATCGGGTTCGTACTCCAGCGCTTTGCGCAGAGCGGCTTCCGCAGCGACTGTATTCCCGGCCCGATAGTAAGCGACGGCGAGGTTCATTCGAGCGCCGGTCAATCCGGGTTGGCGCTGCAACGCGGCTTCCCAGAGTTTGATGGCCTCCGCCGGGCGGCCTCGCTTCATCCGGTAGATGCCGAGGTTGACGGCGGCGGCGGTATGCGTGGGTTCCAGCTTCAGTAGACGTTCGCAAAGGCCAAGCGCGTCGTCTTCGCGGCCGAGGCGATCGTAGAACTGCGCCAGTTGGGACAGGATCGGTATGTCGTTGGGCGAAGCTGCGGCGGCGCGCTCCAGCAGTTCGAGCGCCCGGGGACGTATCGCCGGCTCAGTGGGTGCCACCACCGCGTGACCCAGGGCCAGATCGCGCTCGGTTGTCGGCGCGTTCCGGAAGCTGACGAGCCGCCGCTCGCTGCCAGATGCCGGTATAGCGGACGCCGGTGCCCCACCCGGACGGCGGGCAATGGAATGGTCCGTGTAAGCGAGATGGTCCACCGCGCGTGTTTGCCGGTTCGGCATGTGGCAACCGGCGCAATCTGGGCCCGCATCCCCCGTGCATGGCTTCGTGGCATGGCACGAAAGGCAGGCCTGCCGATAGTGCTCCGCCCGACGAGCCACCGGCACCGTGGCATGCGGATCATGACAAGTGGCACACCACAGTTTGTCGCCGCTCGCCTGCTTACACTTACTCTGTTCCAGCTTCTCGTAATGGCTGGTGGCGTCGGCCACTCCGCCCGACTCACCCGCCCACACTAACACTGCCACCGAATCCGAAAGTAAGTCGCCGGCCCGATAGCGCGAGTTACCCGCCCGCGCCACGCGTGCCGCTCCCGTCAAGTGGCATTGCGCACAAACGCTGTCCCGTCGCGCCGCGTCCAGCTTGGCCGGGTTCACCATTCCTGAGCCACCCGTCCGCCCTTTCGCTCCCATCTTCAAAACATGCGCCCGCCCCCCGCCATGGCATCGCTCGCAACTGACTCCTCCTTCCAGAAAAGGCACCGGCGCAAAACGATTCTGCGCCCCAGTCCCCGCCGCGAAGAACGACTGAATGCGGCTCGTATGGCACTGCAGGCAAGCCGTCTCCACCCCGCGAGTCAGTTCGACGGTTCGCTTCCGTTGATAGCCCGGCGACACGTCCCACTTCTGGGCATCCGAATAATAAGACACCGGTGCCTGAAACAAGAATCCCTCGGCTCCGAATAAGTAGCTGCGTCCCACCTCGCCGGAACCGATAAACCAGCTCAACTGTCTTTGGCCTTGGGTGCCCACCCGCGCGAAGTTGAATTGATAGGTAGGGCTGATGCGATACTCCGCGCCGGACCCTGGGTCAGTAAATTCAG
>JAYVRS010000770.1:0-4500 GCA_043776185.1 Bryobacteraceae bacterium
GACTTGCTGTTGATTTCGGGCGGCGTTTCGGCCGGCAAGTACGACTTGGTGGAGACGATTCTGGCCGAGATGGAAGCCAAGTTTTTCTTCACGCGTGTGAAGGTGCAGCCCGGACAGCCATTGGTGTTTGGCGAGTGCCAGGAGAAATTTTTCTTTGGCCTGCCGGGCAATCCCACCTCGACCATGGTGACGTTTGAGCTGTTCGCGCGCGCGGCCATTGAATTGCTCTCTGGAGAGTTGACGCCGATGCTGCCATTGCTCACGTCGTCGCTCGCCGCGCCTTTGCGGCAGAAGGCGGGGCTGACCAGGGTGCTGCCGGCGACGCTGTCGGCCGACGGACGGACCGTGATGCCGATGGCGTGGAAGGGGTCGGGCGACGGGGCGGCGGTGGCCAGGGCGAACTGCTTTACGGTCTCTGATCCGGATCGCGAAGAGTACGAAGCGGGCGACCTGATTCGCGTGATGCAGCAATAACCTATGAGCAAACTTTCCCATTACGACGACCAGGGCCAAGCCCGCATGGTGGATGTTTCGTCCAAAATCGACACTCGGCGCACGGCGCGGGCGCACGCTTTTGTGCGGATGAATGCGGCGGTGATGGCGGCACTGCCGGCCAACCCCAAGGGCAATCCGCTGGAGACGGCGCGCATTGCGGGCATCATGGCGGCAAAAAAGACCTCCGAATTGATTCCCATGTGTCACCAGTTGCCGCTAAGCCACGTCAGTATCGATATCGCGGTGCAGGCGGACGGCGTCCGAATTGTGGCCGAGGCACGGACGACGGCCGGCACTGGCGTCGAAATGGAAGCGCTGACGGCGGCGACGGTGGCCGCGTTAACCGTCTATGACATGACCAAGGCGCTCGACAAAGGCATCGAAATTCAGGACGTTTACCTCTTGACCAAAACCGGCGGCAAGAGCGACGATTACCAAAGGAAGATCTCGTGAAACGACGCAACTTTATTCCGGTGTCCCTGGCGGGTACGCTGCTGGGACAAACGACGACGACCGCACCCGCCACGCCCGCGCCGGTAGGGGGCCCGGGTGAAGGCGACACCGTGATTCGCGTGGGTACCTCAGAGGTGATTGCGCCCACCACCGTGCTGGACCGCGATGGCAACTTCGTGTCGGGCTTAACCGCCACCGACTTTGAGCTCTTCGACAACGACAAGCGCCAGAAGCTCAAAGTGGACGTGAGCTTTATTCCGATCTCCATGGTGATCGTGATCCAGAACAGCGCGCAGGCCGAGAAGGTGCTTCCCACGGTGGCGCGAATCGGGTCAATGATTGAGCCGGTGGTGACAGGTGAGCAAGGCGAAGTGGCCGTGCTGACGTTCGACCATCGACTGCAATTGCTGCAGAACTTTACCAACGACTTCACCAAAGTGAAGGACGCGTTGGGCAAACTGCGGGCGGGCAGCAACACCGTGCGTCTGAACGACGCGGTGATGGAAGCGGCGCGCATGCTGGGACGCACCGACAAGAGCCGCCGGCGCGTGATCATGCTGATTAGCGAAACGCAGGACCGGGGCAGCGAAGGCCGGGTGCGCGACACGCTTTATAAGTTGGAATTTGAGAACGTGATCGTGTATCCGGTGAACATGTCGCGTTGGGTGAATCAGCTCACCGCGCGGACCCCCATTCCCCGCCCCGATGCCTTTCCGGTAGGGACGCGTGGCAATACGCCCGGCGGATTGGATACGCCCACCACGGCGATGCAGAACGGCGTGGGCGGCGGCTATGGCAACTACACGCCGGTGTTCAAAGAAATCTTCACGGCGGTGAAGGCCGTCTTTGTGGCCAATCCGCAGGAAGCTTACACCAAGTACACCGGCGGCAAAGAGTACTCGTTTGTGAACCTGAAGGGGCTGGAGGAGGCGGTGCAGCGGCTGGGCGAAGAGCTGCATAGCCAGTATCTGCTGAGCTATTCTCCGCAGACCGAAACCCGTCAGGAAGGTGGCTGGCACAAGCTGCAGGTGACGGTGAAGCGGCCGCGCGTTCAGGTAAGGACAAGAGAGGGGTACTGGTCGGCGGCCAAGTTTGAGCCCTAACTCGGGGTGAGTGTTGTGTTTTTCATCGCTTCTCGTCTCACGCAGTAAACTTCGCAACCTGACTAAGCCCACCTGCGTCCTTTAGCACAGGCAAAGAGCGATCCCGAGTCGCCAGTGCAAAGCCCAGTGCTAAACTATCGAAATTGCCCGCAAGGGCCTTCCTGAGAGAGAAAGAGAGACATATCGTGAGCCCAGAACCCAACTACGGCCAACCCCAACAGAGCAAAAGCATCGTGCAGCCGATCCTGATCGGAGCGGTGGTGGCATTGTTCGGAGGCCTCGTCTATCAGTTCCTGCAGTATGACAAGCTGAACACCAAAGTTGCCCAGGTAGAGAAGAGCTACAAAGAGGACGTGGAGGCTTTGAAGATCGCCTCGTCCCAATCGGCGCAAGCGAGCCGCCGCAATCAGGAGACTTTGCAGGGCCAACTAGAGATGGCGCAACGGCAGGCGGCCATGGCCGTCGGACAAGCGCGTGAACAGGCCATGGCGCGCGCTGAAACGCTCACCAAGGCGATCGTCGTTGAAGCCGCCAAGCAGAAGGCGATTGTGGCCGCCGAGTTCGATAAGGTGAAGGCCGAAACCGAGCGCGTCAGCACAGAAGCGACAGCCAAGATTGGCGAAGTGAAGACCGATGTTGGCGTGGTAAAAGAAGACGTAAAGAGCACTCGATCGGAGCTCGATAAGACGATCAACAGCTTGAAGGCGACGCAGGGCGACCTGGGCGTTCAAAGCGGCTTGATCGCGACCAACGGCACCGAACTCCAGGCGTTGAAAGCCTTGGGGGAACGTAACTACTTCGAGTTCAACCTCGGCAAAACCAAAGCGCCCCAGCGCATTGGCGACGTCCTGGTGCAGTTGAAAAAGACGGACAACAAGCGCAACAAGTACACGGTGGACATCATCGCGGACGACAAGAAGGTGGAGAAGAAGGACAAGGGCGTTAGCGAACCGGTCCAGTTCTACACCACCAAGGCTCGTCAACCTTACGAAATGGTCGTAATGGAAGTGAAGAAGGACCAGATTGTGGGCTACTTGGCTACGCCGAAGGTGATGGCACCTCGCAAGTAGGAAACAAGTGCAACAAAACAACGGCCAGTCCTATGAGGACTGGCCGTTTGGTTTTTTATCGGCCATAATAAAGTTCTTGCGGTATACCCCCGATTCACTTGGTAGGTAGTCTCGTTTTTCGAGGCCAATAGCCATGACGATTAAAGTAACACTCAAAGTAATGCCGTGGTCCGCCTGGGCAGCATCCCGGACCGCCGAATCGATGCCGCGCATGGATCAGGCGCTGGTTTACGCCGGAACCCTAGTGCCCGATCTGGCCCGCTGGACCGCCTACGTGCTGCGCATGGCCAGCCTGGGCTGTTTCGCTTTGGCGGCTTGGCGCTTTGCGTATGATCTCAAGCTGGCGCAGCCGTTCTTTGTCACCGAAGGCGTGTTGTCCCACTGGCAGACTTACTTGGCCTTTACCGGCGCGGGCGCGATATTGGCTTCCTGGTGTGCGCGCATGGCTCCCGAGGGCGCCGCGCGCCGCGCGCTTACCGTGGACGACCTTTCGAACGCCCCCGTCGTTTGGCATGCTCGTCAGTTTTCACATCCCCTCGAACAAACCGAATAGGCACGATGCGGGTTAGTGATATTCTACAGAGGACGGCTTCTCTCGCGTCTCGCGCTTCCATGCCCAACTACAGCCGCTCGGTTGACACTTACTCGCCATTCTATACGCCGCTGGGCGTGAAATGGCTGGTGATCGTCAACTCGGCCATCTTCGTCATCTACTTCTTCTGCCTGCAGTTCGATTTCGGACGAAGCTTCTTTCAACTACTCCCCCTGCAGCCGGTGTTTGTGGTGGAAACGCTGTTCCTGTGGCAGCCGGTGACCTATCTATTTCTGCACGCCGACTTTGGCCACATCATCTTCAACATGCTCTCGCTGTGGTTTTTTGGCAAGGACCTCGAGATCACCTGGGGCACGAAACGCTTTTTACAGTTCTACTTCCTTTGCGGCGTGGGCGCCGCGTTGTGCGTCATCCTGGCCAGCTACCTGGTGGGTGACAAACGTTCAAGCACGGTAGGCGCGTCCGGGGCGATCTACGGTCTGCTGATGGCCTTCGGCATTCTCTTCCCGGACCGCACTGTCTATTACTTCTTTTTCCCGATCAAAGCCAAGTATCTGGTACTGATCTCGGGGGCCATCGCTTTCATGATGTCCTTTGCCGGCTCCAGCTCCGGCGTCTCGCACATTGCCCATTTGGGCGGCATGCTGTTCGGTTTCGCTTACCTGAAGACGAAATACCGTAACAGTATTGACGTGGTGGGCTTCGTCCAGAAGACATACAAAGACTGGAAACTACAGCGCGCGCGCCGCAAATTCCAGGTGTATATGTCGAAGAATCGGTCCGGCAACGACCGGCGGCCGAATTAGGGCTCTCGGCAACCCATCAA
>JAYVRS010000771.1:0-4494 GCA_043776185.1 Bryobacteraceae bacterium
CTCGATGAAGTGAATATTCCGGCCGGCAATCCGATTCCCGCTAAGCCCGGCATGACGTCGCCCATTGAGCATGTCATTTACATTGTCAAAGAAAATCGCACTTACGACCAGGTTCTAGGCGACTTAGGCATCGGCAATGGTGACCCTTCGCTGACCCTCTTCGATGAATCCACTACGCCGAATCATCGGCAGTTGGCTAGGGACTTTGTTCTGTTCGATAACTTCTATGTCAACGCCGATGTCAGTGCCGATGGGCATAACTGGTCCACGTCGGCGATTGCCAATGACTACGTGCAGAAGATGTGGCCCAATAGCTATGGCGGCCGTCGCAAGCATTATGACTACGAGGGCGGGGAACCAGCTGCCTTGCCGCCGGCAGGTTACATTTGGTCGAACGCGCAGGCGGCCGGAATCAGCCTGCGGAACTACGGCTGGTGGGCCACGAATGGCCCCGTGGGCGCGGGCATCAAAGCCGTTCGCGACCCGGTGCTGCGGCCCGTCACGAACATGGACTATCGCGCTTTCGACCTGGAGTATCTCGATGTCGACCGGGTGAAGGTCTTCCTTGCTGACCTCAAGAAGTACGAAGAGAGCGGCACGCTGCCGAAGCTCATCTTCCTGCGCATCGGCAATGACCATACCTCGGGTCTCGCCGCCGGCAAGTACACGCCCAAAGCCGCGATGGCCGATAACGATTGGGCCTTGGGCCAAGTGGTTGAGGCCATGTCGAAATCGCGCTTTTGGCCGTCAACCGCGATCTTCGTCATTGAAGACGACGCGCAAAATGGCCCGGACCACGTCGACTCGCACCGCTCCCCGGCCTTTGTCCTCTCGCCGTACACCCGCCGCGGCATGATCGATTCCACGATGTACAACACCACCTCCGTTTTGCGCACGATGGAACTGATCCTGGGTCTGCGGCCGATGACCAGCTTCGACGCTGCCGCCCGCCCGATGTGGAATGCCTTCTCCGCCAAGCCGGATCTGAAGCCTTACACGGCGTTGAAGCCCCGTCATCCCATGGACGAGCGCAATCCGGTGGCCACGGCCTCAGCGCACCGCAAGTTGGCTGAACTCAGTGCCAAATTCGACCTCGACGAAGCCGACGAAATCGACGACGACCTGATGAACCAGATCCTCTGGCGCGGCATCAAGAACACGGAACCGCCCGCACCGACGCGCAGTTACTTCGGCCGGTAGTGGAACGGAACTACTAAAGCGTGCGAGACACATCGGCGATGGCTAGGGCGATGGGGCCGGCGGTCATCATGCCGTCCTCACGAATCTCATGGAGACGGTGCCCTTGCGGAAACTCCCAGGCGCGGCGCGCGTCCGGATCGATGATCCAGACGAAAGGCACGCCCCAAGCGTGATGTTGTTCGCATTTTGAGATCGTCTCACTGAGGCGATCATCGGGGGATAGGATGTCGACACAGAAATGAATGGGTTCCGTCGGGTAGGGACGCTGAATCTGGCTGCCGTCTTGCACCAGGACATCCGGCACTAAGAGCCTGTCACGAAATAACTGATTCAACTAGGAGCGGACTTAGGGTAAGCGGCTGAGAAAATCCTCTTGCCAAGGCAACGACAGCGAGGGATAGTGTAAGGGCATGACCCAGCCCCCACCGACCGCGCGACACGAATACTGGCAGCGCCAGATCGCCGAATAAGAAAAGACCGGCCTATCGGCGTCAACTTTCTGCCGGACGGGCGGCGTAGCCTTGGCGTCGTTCTACGCTTGGCGCCGACGCGTGCAGGCGGACGCGCCCGCGCGTTTCGCCTGAGAGGAAACCGGCGCGACCCCGGAAGCACTGGAGTTACTTTGGCCCTCTGGCGAAAGGCTGCGCATCACCGCGGGCGTGGACCTGGCGACGGTCCGCACCGTGCTGGCGGCCTTGCGCGCATGATGCCCTTGCCGGCGTGCGTGCGCGTCTATCTCTGCGCCACCGCCGGCGACATGCGCCGGAGCTTTGATGGCCTGCACGCGCTCGTCCGCGACTACTTACAACTCGATGCTTGCGCCGGCCATCTCTTCGTCTTCGCCAACCGGCGGCGGGACCAAGTAAAAATCCTCTACTGGGACCGCGACGGCTTCGCCCTGTGGACCAAGCGCCTCGAAGCCGGTACTTAAGCCATGCCCTTCGGCGAACCCGGCGTGACCCCGCGCCGGGAAATCACCGCGCCCGAGTTAGCCACCTTACTTAGTGGCATCGACTTACAACACACTACACGGCGCAAACGTTATACGCGGAAATGTACAAGCCAAACGTGGCCGGAAAAGTGAGCAGCTTTCTCCGAATCAACTAGCCGTGTTCGAGGCCGCCTACCAAGCCGCATTTCCCGAACCGCCCGCCGAGGCCGACTCATCTGGTGATGACGAGCCTATCTCGGCGACGCGGCGCACTGGGCGGTGATTTCCGATTATACGAAGACTCGTGCCCGCGCGGGTCCCGAAGCGTTTCCCGGAGATTATCAACATTACTTACAGGCGGGCGCTTAAGGCGTCTACGATGCTATTTACAAAGGTGCTTTAACCGAGGTCGCTTGCTGAGCGCACGCGCGCCGTCACGTCTTTCACGCCCGCGAAACCGATCCCGCGCGCATGGGCGGGTGGTTATTATTCATCTCGCGGCTCTACCGCATCGAAAAAGAAGCCGCGCCCCTTTCCGCCGCCGACCGGCAACAGTTGCGCCAAACGTACGCGCGTCCGATTCTACAGAAGATCCACGACTACTTCCTGTCGCTGAAGTCAGAAGCCTTACCGAAGAGGCCGGTGGGTCGCGCCGTGCGTTACTTACTCAATCAATGGGAAGCCCTGAATCGTTACTGTGACGAGGGCGACTTATCCATCGACAACAACGCCACCGAGCGCTCGCTCCGCGGCATCGCTATCGGTCGCCACAACTGGACCTTCCTCGGCATTCGTTGCCCTCCGCGTTTTATCCTACGCCGAGAACGACAGTAGGAAGTCTTTGAAATGTCAACCCTTATCATAATTTCAATCGAGTGGAGCCAGGGGCACTTTACTGACGGCACCTCGATGTGGCGGCAAGAAAATATCCTGCCGGTTGGATTAGCAATCCGAAGCTTTTCGCGGCTGCTGACCTCGCGCGCAGTCACTGGACCGTCAAGGTGGACGTCGGAAAAAGGCAATTCAAACACAGACCCCCTTGATATGGAACCGATCCGTGGCAAGCCGTTACGGCTTTCTAGCGGCTTTGGCACCCTTTTGCTGCACCTCGCTGCATCCTGAGAAAAACTCTCTTCCCCTCAATAAATCGGTGGTAGGGACGGGCAGATTCGAACTGCCGACCTTCCGCTTAGGAGGCGGACGCTCTATCCAGCTGAGCTACGTCCCCACACGCCCTCATTGTAGCCCTGTTGCGCTCACCTAGTGTTGTTGACCTAGTGTTATAGTGGCGGGCGATGTTGTTACTCTCTCTGTTATTCCTCACGGCTGACCTCCGCTTCGCCCCCCACACCATTGCCACCGACCTAAAAGGCGGCTACCAAGTAGTCGTCGCGGACATGAACCACGACGGCAAGCCCGATCTGATTGCCTTGGCCAGCGGCATGCCCGAACTGGTTTGGTTTGAGAATCCCGGCTGGCAACGGCACGTCATTGTGCGCGGCATGGCGGCGATGATCAATCTGGCGGTGGTGGGGAACGCGATCGTGGTGGCGGATCATTTCGCCAATAACCCATCGAAGAGCGAGGGCCACGTCTACTTGCTGGAGCCGGCCGCCGACCCTTCGGCGGAATGGACGAAGCGCGAAATCGACCGTATTCCTTCGTCGCATCGCTTGCGGACGATGATGCTGGACGGCCAGCCGGTGGTGATCAACGCACCGCTAGCCGACCCCTTGGCGGTTCCGCCCGACTATCGCGGCCACATTCCGCTGGTGCTCTATCGGCCCGGCGTGTGGAAGCGCGAGTCGATTTCGACGGCCGAGGAGGGCGTGATGCACGGCATCTTCGTGGGGGAGCGGGATCTTTACACGGCCAGTTTTCTGGGCATTCATGCTTACCGGTATCAGGGCGGGGCGTGGACGCGACGGGAAATTACGAAGGGCGATCCGGCGGCGTGGCCGAAGTCAGGGTCGAGCGATGTGGCGGTGGGGAAGCGCTTCACGGCGGCGATCGAGGCATGGCATGGGACGCAGATGGTGGTCTATAACGGCAAGCGCCGGGACGTGGTGGATGCGACGTTGAAAGAAGGCCACACGATTGCGCTGGCGGACTTTGACGGCGATGGCCGTGACGAGATCCTGGCCGGCGATCGGGGAGTGGGCGGGGGCGTCTTTGTGTGGCGGGCTCGCGGCAAGGCCTGGCAGCGGCAGGCCTTGGATGGGCCGAACATGCGGGCGAATTCGTGCGCGGCGGTCGATTTGAATGGCGATGGGCGCGTGGACGTGGCCTGCATCGGGGGAGCGACGACGAATCTGGTTTGGTATGAGAATCAGCGATGATGTCTATGATGCTATGCTCGAAGC
>JAYVRS010000772.1:0-4466 GCA_043776185.1 Bryobacteraceae bacterium
TCGAGTTTCACCACCACGCGCACCAGGGGGCCGGAGTATTTGATGGCATTGTCGACCAAGTTGGAGATCGCCGCCTTCAATTCGTCGGCGTCGCCCACGATTTGAGGCCGCTCATGCTCGCCAAAAACGCTGGTGAGTTGTACCGCTTCGTCGGGCAAGTGATGGCGGGTGCGGGCCAGCCGGATGATCTCTTCGACCAGCGCGCCGAGGTCGAGCCGCGAACGCGATTGGGTGGCGTTGGAGGTGGAGGTCCGGGCGGCATTTAGCACTTGATCGATGGTGGAGATCAAGCGGTCGGAATCGCTCAGCATGATCTGGTAGAACTCTTGACGCTTGGCTTCGTCGAGGTCGCGCTTTTGTAGGGTTTCGAGGTACAGCCGAATGGAAGCCACCGGCGTTTTCAGCTCGTGCGTAATGGCATTCATGAAAGCATCGTGCTGCTCGTTACGCTTGATTTCGCGCACCAGAAAGATGGTGTTCAGCACGACGCCGGCAATGATGATCAAGAAGAAAATGAAGCCGAAGACGAAAAGCAGGCTGGTGCGCCAGTTGAGGATCATGCCCCAACTGACATTGAGCGCGATGGCCGCCGCCACCAGGCAAACGCCCAGGGCGGTGGAGAAATAGACGGACTTGCGCCGGCGCGGGATGACCACTTTATCTCTTAAGGATGCCTTAGTCCGGGAGCGGACTGCTGAGCTATTACACAACTATTACATTCACCCTGCCGGAACTCGGGTAGGCTCAAGCTAGATACGATGACTGCCCAAATCACAACCATCCACGACCAGCGGCCCGTCAACTGGACGACCACCGTCGCTTTGATTATCTTTCACGCCGGTGCCCTCGCGGCTCCGTTCTTCTTTGAATGGCGCTCCGTGGTGGTCGCCACCTTTCTCTATTGGTTGGCCATCAGCTGTGGCATCGGCATGGGCTATCACCGTCTGCACACCCATCGCGGTTACAAGATTCCCAAAATGGGCGAGTATTTCCTGGGCCTGTGTGGCTCGCTGGCCCTCGAAGGCGGACCCATCTTTTGGGTGGCCACCCACCGCGTCCATCACGCCAAAAGCGACAAAGCGGGTGACCCGCATTCGCCCCGCGATGGCGCTTGGTGGTCGCACATGGGCTGGATCATCACCGGGGCCGGCCATCACAACAAGACCGAACAACTCGGCCGCATGGCGCCGGACCTTTACGCGGACCCTTTCTATCGCTGGCTGAACACCTGGCATTGGCTGCCGCTCACCATTGTCGGGGTCGCGCTCGGTATCTGGGCTTACACTTACGGCGGCTGGTATAGCGTCGCATCGATGGTCACGTGGTCTACGTTTCTGCGCGTCACGTTGGGGCTGCACTCCACTTGGCTGGTGAATTCAGCCACGCACATGTGGGGTAACAAGCGCTTCAAAACCACCGACGATTCCCGCAACAACTGGTGGGTAGCGTTGCTCACTTTCGGCGAAGGCTGGCACAACAACCACCACGCCCACCCCGCTTCGGCCCGCCACGGACTGGCTTGGTACGAGCTGGACATCACCTGGCTGCAAATTCGCTTGCTGCAAGCCTTGGGCGTCGCCAAGATGGTAAAAGTCGCCAAGACTGACTCGCGGTTGCTCGAAGAGCGCGAGGCCGCTTAGCCGGTCGTTTTCAGACAAAACCAACGGGGCGAGCTTCACGGCTCGCCCTAACTTTTTTCCGCTAGCCAACCCGGCCCTGTAAACTGTCGGTTGGTGAAAATGAAAACTCTTACGCTTCTGCTGCTATTCCTCTCGGTGCCGTTCTCGACGTCGGCAACAGAGTTCAGTCAAGTGGAAGTTTTCCGCTCCGGCCAGGATGGCTATCACACCTACCGCATTCCGGCGCTCATCGTCACGAAGCAGGGTACTCTGTTGGCCTTCTGCGAAGGCCGTCACAGCGGCGGCGGCGACAATGGCGATATTGACCTGTTGCTGAAGCGCAGCCGCGATGGCGGGCGCACCTGGTCAGCCGCTCAACTGGTGGCTGATTTCGGCGAAGACACGCTGGGCAACCCCGCGCCGGTGGTAGACCAAAAGACCGGCGACATCGTGCTATTGATGACGCGCAATCCCGGCAAAGTCACCGAGCGGCAGATCGTCGAGGGCATGGGAACTGGCACGCGAACCGTCTGGCTTTCGCGCAGCACCGACGAGGGTGTCACCTGGACCTCTCCCATCGAAATCACGTCCACCACCAAGGCCCCGGACTGGACCTGGTACGCCACCGGGCCCGGCAACGGCATTCAACTCCGCGACGGTCGCATGGTGGTCGCCTGTGACCATATTGTGGCCGGTTCGAAAGCCATGCACTCCCACGTCATCATCAGTGACGACGGCGGACGCACCTGGACGCTGGGAGGCTCGGCCAGCGACCGCACGAACGAGTCAGCCGTGGTGGAGTTGCAGGACCACTCCTTGATGCTGAACATGCGTTCGTATCACGGCAGGAACCGTCGGGCGGTCGCCACCAGCCAGGACGGCGGCCGCACTTGGTCGGACCTGACGATCGACGACGCTCTGATCGAGCCGGTTTGCCAAGCCAGCCTCATTAGCCTGGGCAAAGGCCGTCTATTGTTCTCGAACCCGGCGGATACGAAGCGAGTCCGGATGACTGTCAGGTTGAGCCGGAACGACGGCCAGTCCTGGCCCGTGGCGCGCGTCGTTCATAAAGGCCCGGCGGCCTATTCGTCGCTCGCGTCGTTAAAGGATGGCCGCATCGGGCTGCTGTATGAACGTGGCGAAAGTCGCGCCTATGACGTAATTACGTTTGCTCGCTTCGACCGCCGCTGGCTCGAAAGCGGTGCCAAGTGACCTCCACCAAGCCCAGCACTTACGCCTGGCTCGTCGTGGCGTTATTAGTACCAGTCGCACTGCTGAACTATCTCGATCGACAGATGCTGGCGGCCATGAAGTTCTCATTGATGACCGATATTCCCGACATCCGCTCCGAAGCCAACTGGGGCGCGATCCTGGCGCTCTTTAAGTGGACCTACGCCTTCCTCAGCCCCGTGGGCGGCTATCTGGCGGACCGCTTCAGCCGCCGCCATGTCATCGCCGTGAGCCTCATCGTCTGGTCCGCCATCACCTGGGCCACCGGACAGGTGACCACTTATGACCAGCTGCTGCTGACGCGCACCGTGATGGGCATCAGCGAGGCCTTCTACATCCCGGCGGCATTGGCGTTAATTGCCGATTACCACCGTGGCCACACCCGCTCCCGCGCCGTGGGCCTGCACCAGATGGGGATGTACGTCGGCGTGATCATCGGCGGATTCAGCGGCTATGCCGCCGATCAGCCCGGCCTGGGCTGGCGCTGGATGTTCGATATCTGCGGCCTCGTGGGTTTGGTTTACGCCGTTCCGCTGTTCCTGATGTTGCGAAACGCGCCTCCTGCGGAGAGCACCTCGCAACTGGGTGATCTCTCACCCGTGCAGGCGCTGGGCGAGTTACTCTCCAACCGCTCATTCCGATTGATGGTGCTTTACTTCACGCTACCCGCCATGGCCGGCTGGATCGTCCGTGACTGGATGCCCGCTATTCTCAAAACGGAGTTCGGCATTGGGCAAGGCCAAGCCGGCGTATCGGCCACGCTCTACTGGATGGTGGCCGCTATCTTTGCCGCACTGGCCGGCGGCTGGCTGGCTGATCGCTGGATGCGCCACACCGACCGGGGCCGCATCTACACCAGTGCCATCGGCATGCTGGTCATTGTCGTCGCCGTCGTGGGCGTCGGATACTCGCCGCGCACCGGTATGCTGAGCGTCGCGATCGGCTTCCTCATCCTCTTCGGCCTCGGTTGGGGACTCTTCGATGCCAACAACATGCCGATTCTTTGCCAGATCACGCGGCCCCAGTTGAGAGCCACAGCCTATGGCCTGATGAACATGGTCAGCATCAGTTGCGGCGGTCTGGCGGACTGGGGCTTCGGCCTCATGCGCGACGCCCACCTGCCCCTCATGGCCTCCTTCGGCGCGTTCGCCGGCGTGGCCCTGTTCTCCGTGGCGTTGGTGCTGCTCATTCGACCGGCTTATGTTGAACGCTAGCGCGGCGTCATCAATGACGGACGAAAACGCCGAACTCCCAATTCAATCGGGATGGCGGCTTTGGCCAGGATGGTGAATACGAAGCAGCCGATCGCCCAGATGCCGAGCGCGACCAGGAGTTCCACCCATGATGGGGCATACTCATCCACCTTGCCCCAGGGCTCGGGGATGAAGCCGGGGATGATCGTGCCGACGCCCTTCTCGATCAGGATGCCAAAGAATAGCATTACGCATCCTAACTCCAGGAGTACCTGTTGCCTCCGCCAGCGATGGACGGTAAGGATGGCCGTGGCCACCAGGTTCATCCCGATGGCGCTCCAAATCCAGGGCACCAGGGCGTGGTGTCCGTCGAGCCCAAAGTATAGATAGCGGGCCGAGGCGCCGTGGTGGGTGCTGCGGTAAA
>JAYVRS010000773.1:0-4465 GCA_043776185.1 Bryobacteraceae bacterium
TGGCCAGTGACCCTTCCCATACCCCGTTCGTCTTTACCGCTCACGATGCTAGCCACATGTGCGGTTGGAAGCTAAGCGCCGCCCGCAAAATGGCCATGGGCTACGTGCTCTCGCGCGCTGATGCCACCGTTTGCTTATCCCCCGCCGAAGCACGCTTTCAGCACCGCACCTATCGTCTTCAAGGGGCCCTTGAAGCCACGATTCCCAACGGGATCGACGCCGAACAGTATCCCTTCCGGCGTTTGAATGGTGCCGGCGATGGCCAACCCTGGCGCCTGGTATTTGCCGGCCAACTAATTCCCTTCAAACGCTGCGACCTCGCCATCAGTGCCATCGCCCGTTTGAACCTCGATGTAGAACTAACTCTCGCCTACCAAAACCCCGCTCTCGAAACGGAATTGCGGTCTCTCTCGGCTTCGTTAGGTATCGCCGATCGCATCAAGTTTGCCGGCAAGCACAATCCTGCTCAATTGGCGGACTTGTACCAGCGAAGCGACTTACTCGTCCTGCCCAGCGAAAATGAGGCGCTCCCCTCCGTCATCACCGAGGCCATGCTCACCGGTCTGCCCTTTGTTACCACCACCGTCGGCGGCATCCCCGAGCAATCCGGCGGCTACGGCTCGCTCCTCACCCGCCCCACCGTCGAAATGCTGGCCGATAACATCGCCCACGTCCTCAAAAACTACGCCAGTTACTCCGCTTCCTCTCAGAAGATGAGTGACTACGCCCGCCGCACGTTTTCCATTCCCGCCATGATCTCCGATCACCTCCGTCTCTACGAGACTCTGGTCGGCCGCCCGGTGCGGCGCGCCTCCAGCCATCCCCTCCGCCCAGATCCGCTCATTCGAGCCGCCGTCCATCGCTGGGGACGCGCGGGCCATCCCGCCCACCGCAACCCGCCCGTTACGGCGCAGGAAAGAATATGACCATCGTCCACATCGGCCCGCCGCATCTGCCGATCCTCTACTCTCTGGGTGGTGCCACCGAACGGCGCATCCGGGAGGTAGCCGCCCGCCAAGTCCAAGCCGGCTCTCGCGTCATCGTTTATTCGGCCGACCAAGTTACTAAGTCCGAGGATTACCATGGCGTCGAGATCCGCTCGATCAAATGCACTCGTCAAGGGCTATTTCGTGCGGCCGAGTTCATGTTCAAGAGTCTCCGCGACGCTCGCCAACTGCGGCCCGATGTCCTCCATTTTCACGCTCTACCCGAAGGTGCCGCTTTCGCTAAACTCTTCGCCCGCGGTATTTCCGCGAAAACTGTACTCTCCTTCGACTACTTCATCTTCCGTCGCGGCAAACAAAATCCTTTCTTTTCCTGGTATCAGCGAGCACTTACTTCTTTCTCCTCCCTACTTCCTGTTTCCGACTTCTGCCTCCGCGAAGCCGCCACTTACTGGTCAATTCCTGAAGCTCGCATGCAAGTCCTCTACAACGGTGTCAGCCTGCAGCAGTTCAGCCCCAACCCCATTGCCGCCGCCGCGCGCCGCGCCGCCCTCGGCCTCTCCGACGAATTCGTACTCCTCTATGTCGGCCGCGTTTGTGAACAAAAAGGCACTGACCTGTTAGTGGACGCCTATGCTCAACTCCGAGCGGAGGGCCGCCGCATCCGCCTAGTCGTCGCTGGCCCCATCGGGCAGTTCGGGCACGAAGGCTCCGATGCCATCACCGCCAAACTCCAACGGCACGAAGGCCTCTATCTCGGGCCCGTCGATGAGGCCATTCTCCCCTCGGTCTATAACATGGCCGACATCTTCGTCTTACCCACCCGTACTAACGAAATGTTCGGTATGGCGGCCATCGAAGCCCAGGCTTGTGGCCGGCCGGTCGTGTGCAGCAATCACGGTGGTCTGCCGGAGGTAATCACTCAGTCCAGCGGCCTCCTATTTCGCTCCGGCGACGTCGATGACCTGGTCCACCAATTAAGAACCCTAATGGACAACCCCGGCCTGCACCAACGTTTTGCCGCCGCCGCCGTCACCAACGCCCAACGATTCGCCTGGGAGACCATCACCTCGAACTTAGACGACGTCTATTGCCAAGCCTCATGAGTCAGCCCCTCGTCAGCGTCATCCTGCCATTTCTCAACGCCGGCCCCGCCTTTGGTCCGGCGTTGCGCTCCATGCTCCAGCAGACTTACTCAAATTGGGAGTTACTCCTCTGCGATGACGGCTCCTCCGACGGCAGCCTCGAAATGGCTCAGAGTATTCGCGACTCCCGAGTCACCGTCTGGTCCGATGGCCAAACCAAAGGCCTCGCCCCGCGCCTGAACGAATGCCTCCTCCGCGCCCGTGGCGACTTAGTCGCCCGCATGGACGCCGACGATGTTAGTTATCCTCAGCGTCTTCAATCGCAGGTCACCTTTCTGGAGGCCAATCCTGAAATTGATGTCGTCGGGTGCCGCATGCTCATCTTCGGTGAGAGTGGCTTGCCGCTGGGCAAGCGCCCCTTACCTTTGCAGCATGAGGAAATTGTTAGGAACCCCGCCGCTGGCTTCGGTTTGGCTCATCCCACCTGGATGGCCCGTGCCGCCTGGTACCGGCAGCACCCGTATGACCCTCAAGCCCTTCGCTTCGAAGACGCCGAGTTACTTCATCGCACTTATCTTTCCAGCCGATTCGCTAATTTGCCGCAACTCCTCTACGGCTATCGCGAACTCCGCGGCGGTTTCCGCAAACGCCTAAAAACTCGCCTTGGGCGCGTGCGTTATCTCCATGCCCGCCGCGGCGAAACCGGACCTCGTCTCTTCTATCGCGCCGCCCTCGCCGAATCGCTCAAAGTGGCCGCTGACGGCCTGTTGGCCATCACCGGAACCCGTTACCCCATGCTACGTCTACGGGAGGAATCATTGGACGCCGCTGAACGGATGAAGTGGCAAGCCATGTTTATCGCACTTACTCAGCAATCATCTCCGCTAACTCTGGAAAGCGCTCAAGCATGAAGACTCTCCGCGTCATGGTGATCACCACCGTGCCTCAAACGTTAGCCGCGTTCTTTCCGCGCCAACTGCGCTCGCTGGCCGATGCCGGCTTTGATGTTCACGCGGTTTCTTCGCCAGGTCCTGACCTCTACGCCATCGGCCAGATTCCCGGGGTTACCGTCCATGCCCTACCCATCGAACGGCAACCGCATCCTCTCCGTGATTGTCGGTCACTCTTCCAGCTCTTCCAATTGATCCGCCATATCCGCCCTCAAATTGTCCATTCGCACACCCCCAAAGCCGGCTTACTAGGCATGGCCGCCGCTAAGGCAGTGGGCGTTCCCGTGCGCCTCTACACGATTCATGGCTTACCCCTTGAAACCAGAACCGGCCCCTGGCGGCGCATCCTCGCAGCGGCCGAGCGCACCAGTGCGGCGCTTTCCACGCGATCTTACGCCGTAAGTCCGTCCTTGCGCAAGGTGGCCATCGGCCTCAAGCTGTGTCCCGCTTCGAAATTGATTACGCTCGGCGCCGGCTCCTGCGCCGGTGTCGATCTTGATCGCTTCAATACCGTCGAACAACACATCCAAAGGCCGATTATTCGCCAAAGCCTATCAGTTCCTGACGACGCGCTGCTCCTCTCCCTCGTGGGACGGCTGTCTCGCGACAAAGGCATCGGCGTACTAGCCGAAGCCTGGCCAGAGATCGCCCGGCAGTTACCCGACGCGCACCTACTGTTAGCTGGCGATCCGGACCATACTGACCCACTACCCGCCGAAACATTATCAGATCTTCGCGCCCATCCCCGCGTCCACTTCACCGGGGCCATCGCCGCGAACCAAGTTCCGGCTTACTACGCCGCGACTGACATCTTCGTGTTACCCACCTATCGCGAAGGTCTCTCCCAGGTATCTTTGGAGGCTGGCGCGATGGGCGTCCCCATCGTAGCCTCCCGCGTCACTGGGCTTGATCCCGTCATTGACGGTGTTACTGGCGTGCTCGTGCCCGCAGGTCAGTCCGGCCCTCTGGCGGACGCGATTGTCGCCCTGGCCCATAACCCCAGCCTGCGCGGCCAGATGGGCCGCGCGGCCCAGGAGTCGGTTGCCAATAAGTTCTCCGCTCAGCAAGTCAATCAGCTCTGGATGGCTGAGTATCGCCAGTTAGTGCAGGAATCTTTGCCGGAGTTTTCCCAGTTCGCTGAGTTTTCCGGTTCCCGTATCCTTTGAGAATCGCTCCAGATGACACTTACTCCCATCGGCCTAGGGGTGCGGGCCTTCAACCCGAAGAATCTGCGCGCGTCATCGTGCGCCTTCACGATCCTCACATCCCTATTGATCCCCGCTGTGGCTAGTGCCCAGGAGCAACCAGCCAACGCTTTCTATCACGAATTTTTCGGCCGTCGCGGTTACTCCGATCCTCAAGTGGAACAGAACCTCAAACTCGGGATGATGAATGGCCTAACATTTTCTCCGCCCGTGGAAGACGGAGTCGCCCAAGTTACCGGTGCTTATGGTGCGGGCCTGATGCTTCGTCTCGCCGGTGCCGC
>JAYVRS010000774.1:0-4461 GCA_043776185.1 Bryobacteraceae bacterium
GGGATTCACGGCTTTCTTGTCGAGGTACACGGCTTCAAGCTGCACTTGCGCGCCTTCCAAGGGCAGGGCACCGACGAAGACGGTGCTGACGGCGGGCAAGGGCTGGTGAGCCTCGGTGAGGATTTCGCTGACGATGGTGGGGATGCGGCGCAAGTCGCCGGTGCCCGCCACAAAGGCCCGCAGCTTGATGAGCGTTCCGCCATGAGCGGCGGCGCGGACGGCTTTGATGGCATCGCGGGTTTGCTGCGAAAGTAGGCCTTTGGCGGAGAGCGGCGAGATGGCAAAGCTGAGACGCGCGGTCTCGGCGGCGATGGCCGCAGGCGGTTCGGGAAGCACTTCCAGAGTCTGGGTGATCTCCGGGACCTCTTTTTTCTTGCTCTTCTTCTTGCCTTGCGAGGCGAGCGGGCTGGCCAGCCCGGCAACCATCAGCAGACAAACGATTTTGCTTAGCACTTGGTGAGATTCTATCAGAGGTTGGGACGCTCCATGATTGGACTATTTGTATCCAGCCAATTTGACACCAGATCAGCCAATGTGCTGGAATTTAGAAGTACTGGCATGATCCAATTACCGCCACTCGAGGCCAACTCCGGCATTCCGTTGTACCGCCAACTCTACGCGGGCATCCGGGATGCGATTCAAACGGGCTTGCTGCGTCAAGGCGACCAAATTCCGCCGACGCGGGAATTGGCTCAGTTGGCGGGGGTGAATCGGGCGACAGTGGCGGCGGCTTACGAATTGCTGGAAACCGAAGGGCTGATTCGCGGGCATGTGGGCCGTGGCAGCTTCGTGCTGGGAACGGGGGAGCCGGCGAGAACCCGTGAGTCTGACCTGATCAGTTTTGCCACGTCGCGCCCGGCCGAACAGCTCTTCCCCATGCAAAGCTTCCGGGCCACCGTGAACGAGGTGCTGGCCGATGCGCGGCTTTCGAATATTCTGCAACTCGGCGCGCCCGCCGGATACGCGCCCTTGCGGCGCTGGCTGCGGGAGACGTCGGGCTTGGCGACGGCGGGCGACGAAGTGATCGTCACGAGCGGATGCCAGCAGGCGCTCGACCTGATTCAACGCTCCATGCTTTCGCCGGGTGACACGGTGCTCGTCGAGGACCCGGTCTATCCAGGGCTCAAGAATGTCTTTGAACGGGGCCGTCTGCGGCTGGTGCCGATGCCGGTGGGCCCGAATCACGTGGACCCCGCGCAAGTGGAGCGGGCCATCGCGACCGAGCGGCCGCGGCTAATCGTCGTTACGCCGGACTTCCAGAATCCCACCGGCGCTTCCATGCCCGTTGAGACTCGCCGGCGCGTGGCGCTGGCCGCCGGACAAGCCCAAACGCCCATCGTCGAAATCGATCTCTATCGCGACCTGCGCTACGAGGGCGAAGTGCTGCCGACGCTGAAGGAGTTGGCCCCGAATACCGATGTCCTGTTGCTGCGCAGTTTTTCGAAGATTGCGTTTCCGGGTTTGCGGATTGGCTGGGTGCTGGGTCCGCAGCCGCTGATTGCGCGTCTGATTGAGGCCAAGCAGTGGGCCGATCTGCACTCGGACCAGTTGTCGCAGGCGATTCTGTTGCGATTTGCCGAATCGGGACGCTTGGATCAGCATCTGGGACACATGATCGCGGCGGGCCGCGAATGCCTGGCGGCGGCGATGGAAGGCTGCGAGCGGGAGTTGCCCGCCGGTACACGCTACACCCGTCCTCAAGGCGGCATGAGCCTGTGGGTGACATTGCCCGAGCCGCTGGATGCGACGGCGTTGTTGCCAGTGGCCGAGCGCGAGGGCCTCACCTATTTGCCCGGTCGTCATTTTCAGATTGAGGCTCGGGCTACGGGGCAGTTGCGATTGAGTTTTGCGGGATTGCCGCCGGCGTCAATCCGGGCAGGTTTGGCCGCGCTGGGTCGCGCGGTACGGAGTGAATTGGGGCGGATCCGATCGGCGGGGTCGCCGACGCCCGCTACGGCGATGGTCTAGAAACGAATTTAAAGGAGCATGAGCATGATTTTGAATGAGTCATTCCGATTGAAGTCCGGGTTGGCGGAGATGCTGAAGGGCGGCGTGATCATGGACGTCACGAATGCTGAACAGGCGCGGATCGCCGAAGATGCTGGCGCTGTCGCCGTGATGGCATTGATCAAGGTGCCGTCGGACATTCGCAAGGAAGGCGGCGTGGCCCGCATGTCGCCCATCTCGAAGATTCGCGAGATCATGGCCACGGTGTCGATTCCGGTGATGGCCAAGTGCCGGATCGGCCATCTGGCGGAGGCGCGGGTGCTGGAGGCCTTAGGGGTCGACTACATTGACGAGAGCGAAGTGCTGACGCCGGCCGACGACGAGAACCACGTCGACAAGCGCCACTTCCGCGTGCCCTTTGTGTGCGGCGCGCGCAACTTAGGAGAGGCCTTGCGCCGCATTGGGGAAGGCGCGGCGATGATTCGCACGAAGGGCGAGGCGGGGTCCGGCAACATCGTCGAAGCGGTGCGCCATATGCGCTGCATCCAACGCGAGATGAAGCAACTCACGGTGCTCTCGTCGGATGAACTGATGGCCGAAGCGAAGAAGCATCAAGCTCCCTTCGAGTTGATCGAATGGGTGGCGGCGCATGGCAAACTGCCGGTCCCGAACTTCTCCGCCGGAGGCATTGCCACGGCCGCCGATGCGGCGCTGGCCATGATGCTGGGCGCCGAAGCCGTGTTCGTGGGCTCGGGTATCTTCAAATCGTCCGATCCGGAGCGTTTCGCCAAGGCAGTCGTGAAGGCGACCACTTACTGGAAGGATCCGGTGAAGGTGCTCGAAGCCAGCGAAGAACTGCCGGACGGCATGGATGGCTTGGACATTCGCCAGCTTGAGGCGAGCCAGTTGATGGCCACGCGTGGCTGGTAAGAAGCGAGTCGGGGTATTGGCGCTGCAAGGCGACTTCGCGAAACATGCGGAGACGCTGGAGCTGGCCGGCGCCGAAGCCGTGGAAGTGAACACCCGCGCGAGTCTGGCGGGTTTAGATGGCTTGGTGATGCCGGGCGGGGAATCGACCACCATGCTGAAGCTGATGGCTTACGAGAACCTCTTTGAGCCCTTGCGCGCGTTCGGCCAAACCAAGCCGATCTTCGGCACTTGTGCCGGGGCAATTCTGCTGGCTAAGCATGTGCTCAACCCGGCTCAGGTATCCTTAGAGCTGATGGATTTGGACGTCGAGCGCAACGCCTACGGGCGTCAGCTCGATAGCCACATTGCGCAGATAGACCTCGAAGGGCAGCCGCTCGAAGCGGTCTTTATCCGAGCCCCCATCATTCGCCGGGTGGGGCCGGGCGCGAAGGTTTGGGCCACCCACCGCGGCGATCCGGTGATGGTGACGGAAGGCAAACATATGGTCGCGACATTTCATCCGGAGTTAACTTGCGATCCACGGGTTCACGAGATCTTTTTAAGGCGGTTGTAGCCACGCCGGCCTTGCCGCGCGTGCTTTTTGTGTGCCTGGGCAACGTCTGCCGCAGCCAGATGGCGGAAGGCTTCGGCCATAAATACGGAGCTGGTATTTTTGCCACCAGCAGTGCCGGGTTGGCCCCGGGCATGATGGTGGATCCGCTGACGCAACTGGTGATGCTGGAGCGTGGTTGCGATCTGGAGAAGCAGTTTCCCAAGACAATCACCATGGGTGCGCCGCGGGGCGCGGAACGGGTGGTGAACATGAGCGGCTATCCGTTGCCCGCTAGCGTCACTTGGCCATCGATGGAGTGGAAGGTGCCGGACCCGCATACGAAGCCCGTAGGCTACCATCGCGAGATTCGGGATTTAGTGGAGCACTTGGTGATGCAACTGGTGCTCGAATACCGTACGAAGCGGCGATGAGCGCATTTCTAGCCCGCGCTCTCGACGTCGCCCACACTTTGGGGCTTAGACAGCCTACCGCCGAGCTACTTTTAGGCGGCGTCTCCTCGGACGTGGCGCTGATTTCCAGTGACCAGCAGCGCTTCGTGGTGAAGCAGTCGATTCCCAACTTGCGGGTAGCGGCGGATTGGCCGGTACACCCTAGCCGCATTTGGCGCGAGGTGGACGCGTTGCGGGCTTTGGCCCCGGCGTTACCGGAGGGCGCTGTACCGGCGGTAGCGTACGAGTCGCGCGAGCAATACCTTTACGCAATGACTGCCGCACCGGCCGGGGCCGATAGCTGGAAGGCGCAGTTGCTCGAAGGCGACATCGACGTGGAGCTTGCCTCGTACCTCGGAGCAGTGCATGCCGCCATGCTCCGACTGCCCAATCCGCGGCCCGAGTTCGACGACATCACCTTCTTTGAAGAGTTGCGGATTGACCCTTACTATCGCTACACGGCGGAGCAGCACCCGGATTTACGAGAGGCCTTTGCCCGCGCGGCTGACGCTTGCCGCCATCATCGCTGGGCCTTGGTTCATGGCGACTTTAGCCCGAAGAACATCATGGCTGGGTCGGGGACGGCGATGATCCTCGATTGGG
>JAYVRS010000775.1:0-4450 GCA_043776185.1 Bryobacteraceae bacterium
GAGACGTTCCCCGCCCCGCCCCACTGCCGCGCAATTAGCGCGAATGGCCCAAGCCCGCACCGTCGCGAACGAAGAGATTGAAGAGCGCCTGGAGAATCGCCCCACCTCCGTCGTCGAGGGCTCCACCGCGCTGGTGCCATTCTTTGAACAACTCCGCCGGGTGGAGCGCAACGAAGCCACTTCCGCCTTACACATCGTGCAGTTTGGCGACTCGCACACCGCCGCCGATGAATGGACCCACACCTTGCGCGCCGCCTTTCAATTGCGCTTTGGCGACGGGGGCGCGGGCTTTGTCAGCGCCGGCCGCGCCACTTACCGTCGGCTCGATCTGCGCACCACCAATAGCGCCGGGTGGCACTTACAAGGCAATGTGTCGCTCTCGAGTGACGGCCGCCACGGCATCGCCGGGGCCAGTCTCTCCGCGCAAAGGCCCGGCGAAGTGGTCACTTTATCTCCCGTCACCAAAAAGGTGGAAGTTCAATTCTTGAGGCAACCCGGCGGCGGTGGCATCACGCTCCTGGCCGACGGCCAACCCTTGCAAACTATCTCCACCGATGGTCCCGAAGGCTTCGGATTCATCGAACAAAGCGTGGGCGACCGGAGCCGCGTCGAGGTGGAAACCAGTGACGATGCCCCGGTGCGCCTCTTTGGCTTTGTTTCGGAAAAAGAGCGCGGCGTCACTTATGAACAACTGGGCATCAACGGGGCCCAAGCCAAAATCATTGACGGTTGGGACGCTAGTCTCTGGATGCCCCAACTGGCGCGCCGGGCACCCGGCCTGATCGTGCTCGCCTACGGCACCAACGACGCCGGCAATCGCGACTACACCTTGCCCACTTACAAAGCCATGTTCGCTGGCGTGCTGGCCAAGCTGCGCCAAGCCGCGCCCACCGCCAGCATTCTGGTCTTAGGTCCACCCGACCGCATGGCTTGGTCCAGCCGCGCTATGATGCCCTTCCCCGGGCTCGAAATGATCGCCCAGGCGCAACGCGAAGCCGCGCTCGAACAGGGTTGCGCTTTCTGGGACCTGCGCCAACGCATGGGCGGCGCGGGTGCCATGCGGCGCTGGGTGTTGGCCGGTGCCGCCCAAGGCGACTACGTCCATTTCACCGCCACCGGTTACCGGCTAATTGGCGCTACCCTATTTAATGACCTCATGGAACAGTACGCGACTTACGGTCGCGTCCGAGATCGTGTCTTTCAATCAACCGAAAATGGAAAAACAGAAGAGAATCCTCAAGATCGTCCAGACGGCCGCCAAACGCCCCGTCACCCCTGACCCCGACGAGAGCCTGTTCGACTCCGGCCTCCTCGACTCCTTCGCCCTCACTGACCTCGTCAGCGGCATCGAAACCGAGTTCGGGATCACCATTCCGGATCGCGACCTTAATCCGCGCAAGTTCGATTCCATCAACCGCATCGTCGAATATCTCGAGAACCAGGGATAACGTCTTTGGCCTACCTTGCCGGATTCGGCCATTACGTGCCCTCCCTCGTCGTCACCAACGCCGAAATCGGCGCCCGCGTCGACAGTGATCCGGCTTGGATTCTGCACGTCTCCGGCATCGAAGAGCGTCGCTTTGCCGACTCCGAATCGCTCGTCGATATGGCAGTCAAGGCCGGCGAGTTGGCCTTGGCTTCGGCCGGCGTGCTAGCTGGCGAACTCGAGATGGTGATGGTGGCCAGCGGCACCTCGCCGCGCAGCTTCCCGGGACCCGCCGTCTCCGTCGCCGAACGTCTGGGCGCCACTCCGGCCGCCGCAATCGACCTGCCCATGGCCAGCGCCGGCAGCCTATTCGGCTTAGCCTTGGCCGCCCGCCTCGCCCG
Source organism: Bryobacteraceae bacterium (assembly GCA_043776185.1). Taxonomy (GTDB): domain Bacteria; phylum Acidobacteriota; class Terriglobia; order Bryobacterales; family Bryobacteraceae; genus JALHNI01. Next base: position 1,828 of record JAYVRS010000775.1, read on the forward strand.
CGGACCCATCCTCGTCATCGGCGCGGAGAAAATGTCCAGCGTCGTCGAGCGCGAACCGCTCGAAAAAGGCGTCGCCATCCTCTTCGGCGATGGGGCTGGAGCCTGCGTCGTCCATCCCCGGCGCGGCTTCTTGAAAGTGCTCGATTCAGAGCTCTGCTCCGACGGTGCCTTTGCCGAAGACCTCAAGCTCGAACATGGCCAACCTCTCGCCATGAATGGCCGCGTCGTCATCCTGCAAGCCTCCCGCAAAATCCCCGCCGCCATCACTTCCGTGCTCACTCGCAACCAGCGCACCGCCGCCGAGGTGCCCGTCTTTCTCATGCATCAAGCCAACCAGAATCTAATTGATCGCGTCGCGCAAGCTTTGGGTGTTGAACCAACGCGCTTCTACTCAAATATCCGCCGATACGGAAATACGTCGTCCGCCTCGATGCTCATTGCCGCTTCCGAGTTCTTCGCCGCCCAGCAGTTACCGCTAGGGCAGCCGGTGATCTTTGCCGCATTTGGCGCGGGATTTCATTGGGGCGCGCTACTTACCGAGACGTATGCCTGAATTGCAGATGCCGCTAATATGGACGCCTGCCACGCGCACCGTCACCGAACTTACTCAAGAAATACGCGAGAAGTTACAAGGCAATTTCTCGGGTATCTGGGTCTCCGGCGAATTAACCGAGTGTAAGTTGGCCAGCAGCGGCCACTGGTACTTCTCTTTAAAAGACGCTGGCGCAAAACTCTCCTGCGTCTGTTATCGCGGCTCAGCCTTCCGCCTCAAAGTAAAACCGCGGGATGGCTTAGCCGTGCAGGCGCGCGGCTCCATTGATGTCTACGAGCCACGCGGCGTTTATCAGTTCATCGTCGAAGCACTGGAGCCGCTCGGGCTGGGCGCGCTGCAACTCGCCTTCGAGAAGCTCAAGCTAAAGCTCGAAGCTGAGGGCTTGTTCGACACGGCTCGCAAGCGCCCCCTGCCCAAGCATCCGCGCCGTATCGGCCTCGTCACCTCGCCCGACGGAGCTGTCATCGAAGACATGCTGAACGTCCTCATCCGCCGCTTCCCCGGCTTGCACATTCGCCTCTATCCCGCGTCGGTGCAAGGCGCTGGAGCCGCCGAACAAGTAGCCGCCGGTCTGCATTACTTCAGTGAATCCGGCTGGCCCGACGTAGTCATCGTCGGGCGCGGTGGCGGTTCGCTCGAGGACCTATGGGCCTTCAATGAGGAGATCGTCGCGCGCGCCATCTTCGAAAGCAAAGTCCCGGTAATTTCCGCCGTCGGTCACGAAACGGACTTCACCATCGCTGACTTCGTCGCCGACTTACGCGCCCCCACGCCGTCCGCCGCCGCCGAGTTAGTCATCGCCCCCCGCCAGGACTTACTCGATCGCCTCGAAGCCGACTATCGCCGCCTCGAACGCTTACTCCGCTATCGACTGGCATCCGCGAGCGACCGCCTCAACCGGCAAGGCATCGACAAAGCCCGCGCCGTCATCGAGCGGCGTCTGCGGCGTCATGCCCAGCGCGTCGACGAGCTCGACGCCGCCTTACGCGACCGCCTTCGGCGAACCCTGCTCTGGCAACGTGAACGCCATCAAAAGCTGGAAACCCGGCTCGCCCGCACCGACCTGCGCTTACGCTTCGCCGAAGCCCATCGCCGCCTCGACACCGCCACCAATCGCCTCCAGGAACTAGCCACCGCCCGGCTAGCGCGCCTCGAACATCGCCGCACGTCGCTGGATGGCCAGTTGCAGCAACTAAGTCCGCTGGCCATCTTGCAGCGCGGCTATGCCATCGTCGAAGACAATAAAGGCATCCTCAAAGACGCCACCGCCGTCACCCTGGAATCGGAAATCCGCATCCGCCTGGCCAAAGGTCGATTGGCTGCCCGCGTAACGGAAGTATCGGAGTAAGTTTCTACTTACTAGCCCACGGCGTCAGCCGTGGGGCACATTGTCAGGCTATTCTTGCCACAGCCAACGCCGTGGGCCAACGAACGGGCCACGCCAGTGCTTAGTTCAGCTAAACCATCTCCAACCCCGAAATGCTGCCGTTACTGCTGCCAAAGCTATCGCTCTCAATCCCCAACCGCCGCAACATATTCACAAAAAGATTACTGAGTGGCGCATTATTGTCCCGCTTAAAGGCGAGATGCTGGCCATGCCGGAAGCCGCCACCGGCCAGCAGGATCGGCAGGTTCGAATTGTCGTGGACGTTGGCATCGCCCAAGTTACTGCCGTAGAGCACCATGGTGCGATCCAGCAACCGCTCGCCGCCTTCTTGCTTGCTAGCAAGGTTAGCGAAAAGCTTACGCAGCAGCGCCATCTGCTGGCGATCGGCCTCTTCCAGTTGCTTCACCTTTTCCGTCGCCTGACCATGATGAGTTAAATTGTGATAGCCCTCCGTCGTCATCTGCTGATCGTGTAACTTAAACACCGGAGTTAAAAAGGCGTCCGCCATCAGCGTCACGATGCGGGTGGAATCGGACTCGAACGCCAGTTGCGCCATCGACAATAGTAAGTCGCATTTTTCAAAGAAAAACTTCTTGTCGGCGATGTCGGCCGGCGGCGGTTGGGTGGCCTTCGGTTTAGGGCGCAATTCCCATTCGCGGGCAGCCTGCAGACGCTCTTCCACC
>JAYVRS010000776.1:0-4441 GCA_043776185.1 Bryobacteraceae bacterium
AGGGGAAGGCGAGAGGTGAAGCCGCGACAGCGCGAGTGGCTTCACCATCCCACGTAGTCGAAGAGCCCAGCACGTCGGGAAACCACATGCACGAGAACCGGGAGGCCTCCGTATTGGCTGCCGCAGGGCAGTCCGGCCCAGGAAGGGGGAAGACCTCGAAGCTGGGCGTGTACGATACGGAGGAGTCGGAATCGGCCGTAGTACCGATGAAGGAGCCGAACAAGGGAAGGCCCGGCCGACCTGCGGAGGTTCTGGAGGGAAGGGCCGATGCCAAGGAGAACAGGGACGAATTTTGCACGGCTCCGACTCAGAGCGGAATGTCCGTGTCACTGAGGTTAGTTCCTGTGCGTCAGCGGGCTCCGGACATCCGGGGTTCCGGCCGACGCCATATCCAAGGTAAGAGCCGTATGCGGTAGTGCCGCTCGTACGGATCTGTGCGGGGGGCGGTCAGCGATGATCGTCCCTACCGCGACCTAGCGATTGCTCCACGAACAGCGGCTCGCCGACGTGGCCCGAAATGGGGTGGAGCGCCCCTGCCCCGCCGGCATGCGCTTCTTCCTCACGCCGGAGCCGCCAGTATTGCATCCCATGGACATCGAACAACGACGTTTGGGCCGCCAGATTCGGTCAGGGAAAGATTAGTACTCTGACCGCTTGTTTACTACTCCTTACTAGCCCACGGCGTCAGCCGTGGGGTGCGAACTGCATAATAAAAAACCCACGGCTGACGCCGCAGGCTGGGAGAAAATAGAAAACAAGCGGTCAGAGTAATAGCTCAATAGCGCCGTTTGCCAACGTATCGTGCGAGGGGAACGATATAATCACAGCCATGAAATCCTGTTGGTGTTCGAGCGCCTTGGTGGTGACGATATTACTCGGGGCACAAACTCCCACCAGTGTAAGTCGGACGACGGTGGATGCCTGGATGAAAGAGCTCTCTAACTGGGGCCGTTGGGGCAAAACCGATCAGTTAGGAGCCGTGAATCTCATCACTCCCGAGGTGCGGCGGCGCGCGACCGCGTTAGTGAAGGAGGGCTTCTCGGTGTCACTTAGCCGGGATGCTGACGCCGTGCGAGCCGTCGACAATAGCCGCCCGTTCGAGCGCAAGATGATCTCGAGCGGCGTGGACCCTAAGCCGATGTTCGCCATGGATACTTATACGATGAGCTTTCACGGCGCGTCGCTTACCCACTTCGATGCGCTGTCGCATATGGTGTACCAAGGGAAGGCTTACAACGGATATGCGCAGGAGGAGATCAACGCCTCAGGCGCGCACCAATTAGCCGTGAACGCCTACAAAAACGGTTTCTTCTCACGCGGCATTCTGATGGATATCCCTCGCCTGAAAGGCGTGAAATACCTGGAATTGGGAACACCGATCTACCCCGAAGATTTGGCCGCTTGGGAGAAGCGGGCGGGCATCAAAGTGGGCCAAGGCGATATCGTCTTCATTCGGACCGGCCGCTGGGCGCGCCGCGCCGAAAAAGGGCCCTGGGACACCGACCAGCATGCGGCGGGCTTGCATGTATCTTGCGCACGATGGTTTAAGCAACGCGACATTGCCATGTTAGGCAGCGACGTCCATGCCGAACTGATGCCGTCACCGGTGGCGGGCATTGCCTATCCCATGCACCAGCTGCTACTGATCGCCATGGGCGTGCCGATGCTGGACAACTGTGACCTGGAAGCCTTAGGCGAGGCCGCCGCATCGCGCAAACGCTGGGAATTCTTGTTGACGGCGGCTCCGCTATCGGTGCCCTTCGGCACGGGATCGCCGCTGAATCCGATTGCGACTTTCTGATGACGAAAGGTCGCAGGGAGGAGACAATCTGTCCCGAGCGTTGGACAAATTGTCCAGCCCATTTTGCCGCCGCCCAGGAGACGTTCAACAAGGTCAATGGTTTACGGAATGGCATCCAGCGTGCACCACCGAAGGAATGGCAAAGACTTATCTCATCGGTTTCCTTCTAGTAGCAGCTTCCCTGTTTGCTCAAAAAACAGCCCCTGATCTGGATTTCGGCGACAAGTCTGAGAACGCCGCTCATCCGTTCGGCCGCGGACCCGCGAAGACCAAGGACCGCATCGCCGTCATCGTGCAATACACCGAACGCCAGGCGGATGAACCCGCGCCCAGGGCGGCCACGCGGCGCAGCGTGGGCCGCCTGATTCAGCCCCTGGCCTCGTTGGATGCCGAGATCCTGGAAGTGACACCTGACGAACTGGAGGCGCTGAAGGCCGATGCCCGGGTAACTTACATTAGCCCGGCTGATCGCGAAGTAAGTGGCTTTCTGGACAAGGAAACCGGCGCGCTCAATTTTCAAGCGGTGGACAACTACTGCAATAACCTGAATATGGGTAAGGGTAGCGGGGTCGGAATGGCCATCATCGATAGCGGCATTGCGACTCACCGGAACTTCAACGCCTGGAGCAGTACCACCTCCCGGATCGTCTACAGCCAAAGCTTTATCGATACGGTGACCAGTGACCTGCAGGGCCACGGCACCCACGTCGCGGGGATCGCCGCCAGCGTCGACAATATCAATGGGGCGGTCGGCAATACCGCCCTAGTCGGTTTCTACGCGCCCGCCATGGACGCCAATCTGATCAACCTGCGGGTATTAGACGCCCAGGGCAAGAGCACCGACGCGGCGGTCGTTTCGGCCATCGATCGGGCGATCGCCTTAAAAGCTACTTACAACATTCGCGTCATCAACCTTTCGCTCGGCCGTCCGATTGTCGAATCCTACAAAACCGATCCACTCACCAAAGCCGTCGAAAGAGCCTGGAAGGCGGGGATCGTCGTGGTCGTGGCGGCCGGCAATTTTGGCCGCGATAACAGCAAGAATACGGGGGGCTATGGCACCATCACTTCCCCGGGCAACCATCCTTTGGTGATCACCGTCGGCGCGTTGAACATCCGCGACGACACCAATCCCGCTAATGACGTCATCGCATCTTACTCCTCGAAGGGCCCAACGATGATCGATGGCATCGTGAAACCCGACCTCATCGCGCCGGGCAATCTGGTGCTGTCATTGCAGGCGCCGAATAGTACGCTCGTGAAAGCTTATCCGGGCAATCGGCCGCCGCTCAGCGAAACGGACATCACCAGTTCCACCACACCCTCTTCCACCTACTTCCGCATGAGCGGTACCTCGATGGCGGCCCCGTTCGTTGCCGGCGCCGCCGCTACCATCATCGCCAACGACTTGTCGCTCACGCCCGATCAGGTGAAAGCGCGCCTCATGCGCACCGCCAAACGTTACTTTCCGAAGACGGCGGCGATCTATGACAGTTCCACCAACACGACGTTCAACGTGAAACATGACATCTTTACCATCGGTGCCGGCTTGGTGGATATCTCCGCGGCCTTCTTCAGCACATTGAAGCCTACCGGTTCGGCTGCCTCGCCTCAGGCCTACTACGACACGGCCACCAAGATGGTGAAGGTGCGGTGGAATAGCACCGGAGCGCTCAACGTTGTGTGGGGCGAAACGGGCACCTTTGCTTCGAACGTCGTGTGGGGCGAAAACGTTTCGGGCTCCAATGTGGTGTGGGGCGAGAATGTGGTTTGGGGCACCTCCACCGTCGCCGGCTTCAGCGTGGTCTGGGGCAGTTCCAGCCCCTGGTCATCGGGTTCGGCCGGCGTTAGCCAAAGCCTGTCGATTCTGGTGAACGGCGAGAAGTAGGGCTCATCTCCGCTACCATAGTCGGGATGACTCCCCAAGAGACCGCCGCCCAATTGGGCCTTACCTTTGAGCCGCTGCCGCGCGGCTATTTGAACCTCTGCATCCGCACCGGCAACTTGCTGATCACTTCCGGCCACGTCAGTGACCTGAAAGGCAAGTTGGGTGCCGGGCTCACCACCGCCGAAGGCTATGAGGCGGCGCGCAATTGCGCGGCCAAGATCCTCAACTCGGTGTGGAACGCGCATGGCACCCTGGACGGTCTGCGATTGCTGAAAGTGCTGGGCTGCGTGAACTCCGAGCCCGCCTTCATCGAACAGCATCTGGTGATCAACGGCGCTTCCGACCTTTTTCTCAAAGTATTCGGTGACACCGACGGTTACCACGCCCGCAGCGCGCTGGGCTTCGCATCGTTGCCCGTAGGAGCCGCCGTCGAAGTGGAAGCGATCTTCGAAATCAAGTCTTAAGATCGCGCCGCACAAACAGGACGCAGGTTTTGAGTGCACCGGTCGATAATCGTCCTTACTGATTCGGCCCCGCCAACCCGCTCACTTGCACCGCCACGCTAGCTGGGGCGAAACGCGGCGCTGCATTGGCGGCCGAGACCGTGACCCGCGCCAGACCAGCACTGCGACCCGACACACGAGTGCGCGAAGTACTCATCTGGCCGGCGGGGATGAACAGGGTATTGACGTTCAGGCCCGCAACGGCCGGGTTGTCATTGGTGAGCAATAGGTCCAGGCCGCCCACCGGGG
>JAYVRS010000777.1:0-4435 GCA_043776185.1 Bryobacteraceae bacterium
CTTTGGCCGTAAAGGCGATCATGCAGCGGCCAGAACTTACCCTGCGCATGGGCCGCGAGGCTGGCCTGCGCGGCTAAGCGAGCTTGGCTGTGGCTATCCAAGGGAAACTGCTTGTACACAAAGCGGACGTCGTTCGGATAAGCCTTTAACGCAGCCTCCAAATGACTTACGGCGCGCACGCAGAACGGACACTGGAAGTCGGAGAATTCCACCAACGTGATGCGCGCGGTGGCCGGACCTTTGACAGGCGCGCCGTCGATGGAGATCACCACCGGGTCCATCAGGAGCTTGTTGCGGTTCGCCGCCGCCTTCACCAACGCGGAAGCGGAGAGGGCGGCCTTGATGTCCTGGCCGGCTTTGGCGGCTTCGACGGCGATGCGCGCCAGGGCCGTGCTTTGGCTGCAGGGCGGATCCTCCACGCGGCACCGCGCCACTTCCATCTGGCACCCACAGGGGCAGCCGAATTCGCGAATCACGGTCAGCACTTGCGCCTTTTTCTCGGCGCTCAGTCCGGTGAAGTTCACGCCCGGCAAGTCGGTCGCCGCGCGCCACTGCTGTTGGGCGAATACCGTCAACGCCAGGGCCAGTAAGATACTCAGCTTCATGTTAGGCTCCCGCCTTCAGCACGTCCAAATAGCGCTGCCGGCAATCCACAATCGTTTTGCGAGCCTCCATCGGGCCGCCCCAGCCATCCAACTGCATCACGGCGCCTTGCAGCTCTTTGTAGATCGAGAAGAAGTGCTCCAGTTCGCGCAGGACGTGCGAACCCACTTGATCCATCGTGTGAATCTGGTCGTAGCGCGGATTCTTCGTTGGCACCGCCAACACCTTCTCGTCGCCTTCGCGCTCATCCTTCAGCCGCAAAATACCCACCGGCCGCACCTCAATCAGGCAACCGGTAAAACTCGGGTTCTGCACCAAGCACAGCACGTCCAGCGGATCGTTGTCCTCTGCCAGAGTTCCGGGGATAAATCCATAGTCACCCGGATAATGCATGGGCGAATACAGGGCCCGATCAAGTCGAAACATGTCCAGTTCGCCGTCATATTCATACTTGTTGCTGGAGCCCTTCGGGATCTCCACAATCATCCGGCAAATCTCCGGACATTGGGTCCCTGGGTCTAAATCGTACAATTTCATAACGCTGTTTCAAGCCTAGCAACAATCCATCGGGCGTCCGTTGTCATGTGAACTTCATCTGAACTTCATCTGCATTGGCTAGCATGGGTAGAGATCCCCATATGCTTCTTACCCTCGCTCGAATCCTTTTCACCCTCTCTTTCCTCGCTTCCGCCACCTTTGCCCAATCCGTTGCGGGCTTAGGCGGCATCACCGGAACCGTCAGCGATGCCACCGGCGCGCGCATTCCTGACGCCGAAGTAGTGGTCTCCAACGCCGAGCGCGGCGTCAGCCGTAAGCTGACCACCAATGGTGCCGGGATCTTCACCGCCGGCTCGCTGGTACCCGGCTCCGGTTATGGCGTCTCCATCAGCCGAGCCGGCTTTGGCCGCACCGAAGCGAAAAACATCACCGTGCAAGTCGGCCAAGTGATCGACATCCAGTTCGCCCTCACGGTGAGCACGGCGGCGACCTCGGTGGAAGTGAGCACCGAAGTGCCGGTGGTCGATTCGGCCAAAACCGGCGTCAGCCAGGTGGTGGACGCCGACCAGATTTTGAACCTGCCCATCAACGGTCGCCGCGTCGACTCGTTCGTCCTGCTGGCCCCGGGAGTGACCAACGACGGCTCCTTTGGCGGCATCACCTTCCGCGGCATCCCCGGCGGCAACGCCTTTCTGCAGGATGGCAACGACAGCACCAATCAGTACTACAACGAAAATGGCGGCCGCACCCGTATCTCCAGCAACCTCTCGCAGGACACCGTGCAGGAGTTTCAGGTGATCACCGGCGGTTCGGCTGAGTTCGGCCGAGCCTCGGGAGGCGTCATCAACACGGTCACCAAGTCCGGCGGCAACACCCCCCATGGTACGGCTTACTGGTTCTTCCGCAACCAGAACTTCAACGCCCGCGACCGTTACGCGGCCTTCCGCACCGCCGAGCGCCGCGACCAATTCGGCGGCTCCATCGGCGGCCCCATCAAGAAAGACAAGCTCTTCTACTTCTTCAACACTGACATCACCCGCCGCAACTTCCCGATTCTGTCGAGCCACACCAGCCAGCCGCTCTTCAACAGCAATGGGGTCTACAATGCCGTCTGCACCGCTTCGGCCAGCCAGTGCGCTAACGCGCAAAAGTTCATTGATCGCTTCAGTAAAGTGCTACCCCGCAGTGCCAACCAGGAACTGTTTTTCTTAAAGACTGACTACCGCATCAATGATCGCCACACGCTCAGCACCAGCTTCAACTACCTCCGCTGGATCTCACCCAACGGCATCCAAACTGGCGCCGTCCTGAACAACGGCGGCGCCATCGGCAACAATGGCCTCTCCACCGTGCGCACCCGCAACGGCCGTCTCGCGCTCACTTCGCTGCCCACCAACACCATGGTGAACGAGTTCCGCTTCGGCTGGTTTAAAGACCGCCTCTTCGACGACTACACCGCCGAATACCTGCCTTACACGGGCTTCGCCGGCACGCTGACCATCAACGGCGTGTCGAACCTGGGCACTGGCAACTACCTGCCGCGCGTCCAACCCACCGAGGATCGCTTCCAGTTCTCCGATAACCTCTCGATCACCGCCGGCCGCCACCTGCTCAAAGTGGGCGTGGACCTCGCCCAAACCCGTGACGTGCAGGACCAACTCTTGAACACCCGCGGTGCCTACACCTACGCCAACGTCACCAACTTCGCCCTCGACCTTTCTGATAATGGCGCCGGCGGCAAGCGCTGGCAGAGCTATACCCAGAACTTCGGGTCCCTGCTCTCCAAGTTCTGGATCCGCGACTACAATTTCTTCGTGCAGGACCAGTTCCGCGTCAGTAAGCGACTCACCCTGAACTACGGCCTGCGCTACGAACTGGCGACCTTCACGCAGCCGGCCGATTTCATTAAAGAGTACCCGCGCACCGGCCACATCCCGGAGCCCAAGAAGAACTTCGCTCCGCGCTTGGGCCTCGCCTTTGCTCTGGTCCCCGATAAGACCATCCTGCGGGCCAGTTGGGGCATGTTCTACGCGCGCTTCCCGGGCGCCCTCATCACCAACTTGGGCATCGCCAACGTGCAGCAGCAGAGCTTCAATCTGCAAGGCAACAACGCCGCCGCCTTGGCCTCCGGCCCGGTCTTCCCCAACGTCCTGAGTAGCGCCGCCGGTCTGGCCTCTGGCAGCCGCAGCCTGACCTACGCCGGGGAAAACTTTCGCACGCCTTACACCATGCAAGGTGACCTGGGCGTCGAACAAGCCCTGGGCCGCCGCACCACGCTCACTATGAGCTGGGCCTTTAACCGCGGCGTCCGCATGATCAGCATCCGCGATGCCAACGTGGGCCCCGAAGGCGACCCCGTCACCTATCGGGTGAACGACAGCACCGGCAACCAGATCGGCTCCTACACCACGCCCGTCTACCGCCTCGTCAACCGTATCGACAAAAACTACCAGCGCATCAACGTCGTCGAAGGTGCCAGTAACATCTGGTACAACGCCTTGCTGGTGCAGGTGGCCAACCGCAAAGTTAGCCTCGGTCCGCTGGTCGCCGGCGGCAACCTAAGCTACACCTGGGCTCACACCATCGATGAGAACTTGGGCCCCGCCGGCTCTAACCTCTTCTTCACCGGCGGCCCCACGTCGTTCCGCAACGGCGACTACCGCGGCGAGAAGGGCTCCTCCGGCCTCGATCAGCGTCATCGCCTCGTCTTGGCGCAGACCCTCGGCTACAAGCCCTGGGTGAAGAACGGCGGCTTCGCCAAATACGTGGTCAACGACTGGCAGCTCTCCATCCTGGGCACCTTCGCCAGCGCCTTTGGAACCACGCCGACCGTCAACGGCGCTGGCATCGTCATTCCCGGCCTCCCCGCCGCCTTCACCAGTTCGCTCAACGGCCTGGGTGGAGATAACCGCGTCCCGTTCATTCCCCGTAACTTCCTCGACGTCGACCAAACGCGGCGCATTGACGCCCGCATCTCGAAGGTCTTCGCCATCACTGAGCGCTACAAGGCCACATTCAACTTTGAAGGCTTCAACGTCTTCAATACCACCAGCGACACGGCGCGCCGCAATCAGCTTTACAACGTCACCGGCGGAACTACGCTGACCCCCGTCGCCAACTTCGGCGAAGGCACCGCCAGCGCCGGCTTCCCGGACGGCACCAACGTCCGGCGTCTACAGTTGAGCTTGCGCTTTACGTTCTGATCAGGGGTGTTTGACGTCCGTAGCTACGAAATGATTCCCCTTGTAAAGTAACGGCTCACCCGTGTCAGCGGCGAGCGCATACGAGAAACAGTCGCCGAAATTCAACTTCGCCGCATGGCCGCTGCCCCGCC
>JAYVRS010000778.1:0-4429 GCA_043776185.1 Bryobacteraceae bacterium
ACGATGGGTCGCCAGGGTCGTTACGAAATCGAGTTCGGCCAAGTGGCGTCGTTTGCGCGGCTAGTCAACGCGATTGATATATCGCAGAGCATAGCGGCATACGGTTCCTTCATCGATGGCGTACTGGGTGCCTATTGCGTCACCTACGAGGAGGATGGCTGGTTTCATATTCTGCATCAGATGTCGCGACTGGATTGCCTCGAACATTACCCCAACCATGCGCTGGCCTTCACGCTTACTGAAGCGGCGTTGAGTAAGCCGGAGATCCTGGGAATGAGTTATGGGTTGAAGTCACTGGTAAATACGGCGGGCTTGCATGATTTCAAATTGCGCATGGGCTTTGAATGCCTGTCGCAGAATATGGTTTGTGAGTTACATCCGCTCGCCTCCGGGGTACTGACGAGTGGGCTGGCTAGTGCGGGCGTGAAACTGGCTCGTCGCTGTTTCCCGCACGATCAGCGCCTCGAACGGGTGCAGGCCGTGATCTCTTCGGCCCGGGTAGCCAAGGGTCTCGTGCCGCTCGAATACCTGGGGACGCCGTCGACGGAAAACGAGTCCGCGAACCAGGAGGAAGTGGCATGAAAGCCCTACAAGTTCTAGCGGGCGGGGCTTGGGGCGGGGGTAGCGTGGTCGTCCTGGCGATTGTGAAGGCCATGATTGCTCGCGGGGATCAGGTTTGGGTGGTGGCGTTGGATCCGGAAACCGAGCGTCATTTTCGGGAGGCCGGTGCCACGCCGGTCGCGATCGCCGGCTGGCATCGGGCCTTGTCTCCCCTCGATTTGGTTCCGTTATGGCACTTGTTTCAACTATGCCGTCGGGAGAAGTTTGACTTAGTCGCAACGCATACCTCGAAGGGCGGCATGCTAGGCCGAATTGCGGCCTGTCTCGCGGGAGTGCCGAATATTGTGCATTACGTGCATGGGTTTGGCTTTCATCAGTTTACTCCCTGGCTGGTGAAGCAAGTGTATGTTTGCTTTGAAAAGCTCGGCGCTTGCTGCGAGGATTTGATGATCACGGTGGGCGAAGAGCACCGGCAGATCGCCATCCATCTGGGAATTGAGAAAGCGGAAAAGATTCGGACGATCTTGAATGGCATCGATGTTACTAAGTTCATCGGGGTAAACCGCGTGGCCGCTCGGCGTGAGTTCGGCTTCCAACCTGATGAGATCATCTTGGGCAGTGTCGGCCGGTTGGCGACCCAAAAAGGCTTTGAGTACATGATCGACGCTATGCCGGCGATCCTGGCCGCCCACCCGAGGGCGCGGTTGGTGTTGTCGGGGGAGGGTGAGTTGGAAGCACCACTGCGTCAGCAGGCGCAATCGCGGGGGGTGGCGGAGCGAGTTACTTTCCTTGGCTTCCGTCGCGATGTTCCCGCGTTGCTGGCCGCCTTCGATGTCTTCGTGCATCCGTCTTTGTGGGAAGGCCTCTCGATCTCCCTGATGGAAGCGATGGTGGCTGGGTGCCCCATTGTCTGCAGCCGGATTCCGGGTAATGTTGAGATGATCCGGCACGGCGTCACCGGCCGGTTTGCGGAGCCGGCGGTTCCGGAGAGTTTGTCCGCAGCGGTCGTCGCCTTGCTGGCCGACCGCGATCGCGCCGCTGATCTGGGCCTCGCCGCCCGCCACGAAGGACTCACTCGTTTCTCGGTGCAGCGCATGGTGGACGAAAACGTGGCGGCCTATGACTCGGTCGTTCGGCGCAAGACCCCGTGGCTCCTCGATAGCCGCAAAACGCTGGCCGGGAGCCGTGTTTGAAACATTGCATATTCATCCTGTGGGCGGCGGCGGCGTTGGGGGCCGAAGTTGAGACGGGCACCCATTGGCCCTCCGTGTCTGAGTTCCCCCGCCTCAAGGGTCTCGGCTATAGCTTCGTTGTAACTACGGTGGATGGCAACCCGGCTAACTGGGCGACCACCTTTGACGCGGCAGAGCAAGCTGGGCTGAAGCTGATCATTGGCGTCTATAACCCGCCCTACAGTTTGTCGAATGGAACCTGGACAATTTCCCCCATGGGCCAGACCTTCATTCGTTATGCCCAATCCCGGTCGGCCTTAGTGAAGGCGCTCTTCGTGTTCAATGAGCCCTACTGGATTGATCCCTGGACTTACAAGAATAATCTATGCGGCCAACTAAGCGCGACGGACTTACGGTCGCTGCGGACGGAGATCCGGAAGCTATGGCCGGCGGCCAAGATCTTCCACGATATCGGCTCGCCGCAGTCTTGGGTGCCGGGTGGCGACGTTCACCGACACAACGCCTGTGTCGGGAGTAAGTACGCCGACCAGAGCGGCGTGGCCGACTTGGTGGGCGTGTGGTTCTATCCTTTTGAGCGCAGTGGTTACCTCAGAAGCGAGGGCCTGGCGGCCATGCGCTCGGCCATGGAATTTGTGCGAACCAGGATGTCCGCTGAATCTGTACTGGACGCGCAGGCCTTCCGTTGCCGAAACTGCGGCGAAGCCGGCCGGTTCCCCACGGCCGCGGAGATCAAGGATTGGAATTGCGCCCTGCGCGATCTTTCCCCTAACGCCATTAGTTGGTATGTCTGGCGCCAGAATATCTACGATGACTACCTTGCCAATTATCCGGCACTCTGGCCCAGCACCAGCCCATCAGCCTGTGGCGGAACAGCGGCCGCACCGGTTCCTGAACTGACCAGCGTGGCCAGCGCGGCGACCTATCAATCGGCCTTGCCGATGGCGCCGGGTTCCATCGTCGCCATCTTTGGCGATCGCCTAGCCGGCGAAGTGAGTGTGGCCGGATCAATCCGCCTGCCACGCGAGCTTGAGACGACGGCCGTACTGCTCAACGGTGAAACACTTCCGCTGTACTTCATCGCTCCCACTCAGATCAACGCGCTCTTGCCTTACGATCTGGTCCCTGGCGACGCCGCTCTGCAGATTCGGCGAGGCGCGCAAATGAGCGGTAAGCTTCCTTTGCGCGTGGCGGAACAGGCTCCGGGGATCTTTGCCCTAAATGAGGGCGGTTCGGGCGCGGCCGTAGCCGTCGAAGCGCTCACCAATCAGGTGATTAGCGAACGCAATCCGATTCCCGCGGGTAGCTACGCCGTCATCTATGCCACTGGACTGGGCCGGCTGCGCTCGCCGCTTGCGACCGGCGAGATTCCGCTCTCCGCCAACGAAGCGCTCACGAAGCCGACGGTCACCCTAAACGGCGCCGCAGTCACCGTGCTCTACGCCGGAGTGACACCCGGATACCTGGGCCTTTATCAGGTGAATATTCAGGTGCCCCCTGCCTTGCGGCCGGGCACCTATCCCTTGCAGATCACCCAGAACGGTGTCGCGAGTAACCTCTGCACTTTGACCGTCCGGTAGGCCCGTACCCCCTTTATTTGCAGGCATTTTCATGATATGCTTTGCGTGTTTAGTGGACGAGGTGCGGATATGAAATTTGGCTGGCAATGGAAATTAGTTCTGGTCGGGACGGGTGCCTGGGCGGCTTTCTCGGCGGAGGGTGGGCGTAAGGAGTTCACCGCCGTTCAGAAGCGCTGGTGGGCCATCCAGCCGGTAGTGGAACAGACTCCGCCCACCGCGCATCTCTCGCGAATTGATGCTTTCGTACATGCCAAGCTGCAAGCCAAGGGCATCACCCCGAATTTGCCTGCCGACAAAGTGACGCTGTTACGTCGCGCCACGCTCGATCTCACGGGCTTACCCCCTACGCCCGAACAGACGCAAGCTTTTCTCAATGACCAATCGCCCAATGCCTTCGCCAAAGTAATCGATACTCTGTTGGCCTCGCCGCACTATGGCGAACGCTGGGCGCGGCATTGGCTGGACCTGGCGCGCTATGCCGATAGCGAGGGCTTCAAAGCCGACGAAACGCGGCCCAATATCTGGCGCTATCGCGATTACGTCATCCAGAGCTTCAATCAGGACAAACCTTACGACCGCTTTGTCCAGGAGCAATTGGCGGGCGATGAGATGTTCCCGAACAACCCGGAGGCTTTAGTCGCGACCGGTTTCAATCGCCATTTCCCCGACGAATACAACGCCCGTAACCTCATGCAGCGGCGGCAGGAGTTGTTGAACGACATCACCGACGTGGTGGGCTCCACCTTCATGGGGCTCACGTTCGGCTGTGCCAAGTGCCACGATCACAAGTTCGATCCCATTCTGCATAAGGACTATTACCGGCTGCAGTCGTTCTTTTCTGGCCTCCACATCGACGACAGTGCGAACCTTGCTTCGGCTGCCACCCGCCAAGCTTACGCGGTTCAGTTAAAAGCCTGGGAGCAAGCCACGGCAGGCGTGCGAGGCGAAATCGCCACCGTGCTCAAAAGCCAGCGCGACTTCCGCGTGAAAGAGAATTTCGACAAGTTCCCGGAGGAGATCCAGGAGTCGGTCAACTGCGCGCCTGAAAAGCGCACGCCCATGCAGTGGCAGATGCATTACAAGGCTCTGCCGGCCTTA
>JAYVRS010000779.1:0-4423 GCA_043776185.1 Bryobacteraceae bacterium
GGGCATGAGTCGCGGGTCCAACTGCGATTGGTAGGTTGTATGAGGAACTCCACCTGGGACATCTCCGCCCCGGACAATTGGCAAACCCGGCGGGCTTTCTCTTCGAGCGCCGGAGTTTCCACCAGAATGCGGACTAACTCCACCCGAGACAAGTGACGGACGAAGTCGCCATAGACCCATGCCACCGGCTCGAACTTGCCGGGCCAATCGGAGCGCTCATGCGGCCAAGCCAACCATGTGGCCTCGTGAGGCTCCCATTCGGCGGGCATACGGAAGCCGCGCCGTCGCGGCGTATCGATTTGCGCCATGGCCCTAAGCGCCCCACCGGCTGGTTAATCCGCCGTAGTGGTCGATGCGCCGATCGCGGAAGAAAGGCCAGTTGCGGCGCACCTCTTCACTCCACGCCGGATTCACTTCGTGTACCAATATCTCTTCGTGCGCGTTCGACCCTTCTACCAGCAGCTTGCCAAACGGATCAGCCAGGAAGCTGTTGCCCCAGAACTCCAGGCCACTTTTTTCGTTAGCGTCCGTCGGATCCTGGGGGCGCGGACCTTCGTAGCCGACGCGATTCACAGCCGCCACGTAGAGTCCGTTGGCGATGGCGTGCGATCGCTGAATGGTGCGCCACGCGTCCAGTTGCCCAGGGCCATACTGCGCCTTCTCCGCCGGATGCCAGCCGATGGCGGTGGGATAGAACAGAATGTTCGCCCCCTGCATCGCCGTGAGGCGCGCCGCTTCCGGATACCATTGGTCCCAACACACCAACACGCCCAAACGGCCAAACTCGGTGTCGAAGTTTTTGAAGCCCAGGTCGCCGGGAGTGAAGTAGAATTTTTCGAAGAAGAGCGGGTCATCGGGAATGTGCATCTTGCGGTAAAGGCCCAGCAGGTCGCCGTTCGAACCCAGAATCGCGGCCGTGTTGTGATAAAGCCCGGGTGCCCGCCGTTCAAACAGCGATGCAATGATCACGACGCGGTGCTCCCTCGCAATTTTGCTCAAGCTTTCGGTGGTCGCGCCCGGCACCGGCTCAGCTAAATCAAACAATTCGGCCTTCTCTTCGCGGCAAAAATACTGTGACCGGTACAGCTCGGGAAGGCAGATGACCTGCGCGCCGGCCTGTGCGGCTTCAATGATCTTCTGCTCCGCTTTCTCTTGGTTCTCGCGGGCGTCCAGTGTGCAGGACATCTGCACGAGTCCGATGCGGAATGGGTTCGGGTTGCTCATTTTGTATCATTGTCTCTTACCCGCGGTGTTTGCGGACAATTGTCTGGGAAGAGGACCTCTTATGCGACTGTCAATCCGTCCGCTAGCGAGCCTGCTGCTCGCGCTGTCAATATTCGCGGCCGTGCCGACGCCGAAGGAGCATCTGGGTCACGAGGCGGGCGCGGATAACAAGATCGCCGATTTTAATGCCATTCGTGGCTACTTCGAGAAGTTGGCGAAGTCCAGCGACCGCATCAAGCTGGAGGAATTCGGCCAGAGCGCGAACGGTCGACCGATGCTGGTGGCGTATATCTCTTCGCCCGAAAATTTGCGTCAACTCGATCGCTTCAAGCAAATCAACCGGCGTCTGGCGCTGGGCCAAGCGACTGCCGAAGAGGCGAAGGCTCTGGCCAGGGAAGGGAAGGCCATTGTTTGGATTGATTCGGGGCTTCACGCCAGCGAGATCGCCCCGGCGCAACACGCGCCGGAACTGGCTTATCGCATGTTGACCGACGAGAGCGACGAGGTCCGCAAGATTCGCGACAACGTGATTCTGATGCAGATCCCCGTGATCAACCCGGATGGCTTGGATACGGTAGCGCATTGGGTCGCCGGAAATGTCGGCACCGAGTATGAGCGGGCCGGCAACCCTTACCTCTACCAGAAGTACGCCGGGCACGATAACAATCGCGACTGGTACATGATGAATCTAGTCGAGACACGCGCAGTTTCCAAGCTATTGTTTCAGGAATGGTTCCCGCAAATTGTTTATAACCAACATCAGTCCGCGCCTTTCCCCGCACGAATTTTTATTCCACCTTACTCCGAGCCATTAAATCCCAATATTCCTGGACCGGTGATGGAAGGAATCAATATGATCGGCTCGGCCATGAAAGAGCGGCTTTCCCGCGAGGGCAAGACCGGGGCCATCTCCTACCATGGCTTCGACGCCTGGTGGAATGGCGGTTTGCGGTCCGTGCCGGCCTTTCATAACATGCACGGCATTCTGACGGAGACGGCCAGCAATAACTGGGCCGCGCCGCGCACTTACGCGTTGAAAGATCTGCCCGAGCGCTTCCCGAACGGCATCCCGACGAAGGATCCTACGGTATTTTATGAACGGCCCTGGTTGGGAGGCACTTGGACTTTCCGCGATCAGGTGGAATATATGCTGACTTGCGACTTCGCCATCCTGGAGTTGGCGGCGTCACGCTCCGAACATTTCCTCCGGAAGAGTTATGATCTCGCCCGCGCCAATATCGAGGCCGGCGCTAAGCAGACTCCTTACGCCTATGTAGTGCCCGTCGACCAGTGGGACCCTACCAGCGCGTCGAGCATGCTGGAGCGTCTGCGGCTCGGCGGCATTGAGGTGCGGCGCGCCAAAGCGGAATTCACCGTCGGCAGTAAGAGTTACCCGGCCGGAACCCACGTGATGCTGGCCGGGCAGCCCTTCCGCGGCTATCTGGTGGACTTACTTGAGCCTCAGAAATATCCAGAGTTACGCTCCGGAACCACCGGGCCCACCAAGCGGCCTTATGATGTCGCCGGCTGGACGCTTAGTTACCAGATGGGAGTGAAAGTTGACCGCATCGAGGACCAATTCTCCGCCAACCTCGACTTACTCCGCGAAGTGAAACCGACGGCGCCGTCGCTCGACCATCGAGACAACGGCTCTTTTCTGGCCACCGCTGACTTACTCAAGCAGAAACAGCCTGTGCGCTGGGCCGGCGACGGCAAGATTCTGCGTCCCGCGGACGAGGGCTTTGGGAAGGCGGCTTATGAATTGCGCGCGCCCCGAGTGGGGCTTTACCAACCCTATCCCGAGAACATCGACACTGGTTGGACCGAATTTACCCTCGACGAGTTCCGCATTCCGCACACCATCTTGCGCAACGAGGACTTTAAGCGTGGCGACCTGCGCCAACGCTTCGACACCATCATCTTCGCCCAGCAGCGGGCTGACTCAATTCTGCACGGGGTCAAGCAAGGCGAAGCCACGGCACGCCGCGCCGGCACCGGTGAATTGCCCACCCAACAGCGGCCGGAATTCACGGGCGGCATCGCTCTTCGCGGGCTCGCCAATCTCGAAGAGTTCGTCCGCGCCGGTGGCACTTTGATCGCCCTCGATAGCGCCACCGAGTTGCCGTTGCAGTTTCTGCCGATTAGCGCGCGGGGCTTGCTGCGGGCCACGGAAATCGGCGACGAATCCACCGGAGGCTTTTACAGCCCGGGCTCCATTCTGCGGATCGAAGTGGATAACACCAACCCGATCGCTTTCGGCATGCCGCGCGAGGCCTACGCGATGTCGACCGGCGGTCAGGCATTTGAAGTGACTCTGCTACCCGAATTTAACCAAGGCGATCGCGCGATCCACAGTTTTGCGAAATATGCCGAAAAGAATTTGCTGGCTAGTGGCTGGATCTCCGGGGAACGCGCCGTAACCGGTAAGTCGATCGCCATTGAGAGCCGCCTCGGCGCTGGCCGCGTAGTGATGTTCGGCTTCCGTCCCCAGTTTCGCTCGCAATCGCACGGCACGTTCAAAATGCTCCTCAACGCCATCTACTTGGCGTCGGCGAAGACGCTGTAGATCTTATTTCTTGTAACTCAAAGAGAGTCCGCGTGGGCTGCGGCCAAAGAACTCCGTCCGCACGGCGGGATCGGTCTTGATCTTAGTAAGGAATGCTCGCAGTTCTGCGGGATCGGAGGCCACGTTGTGAGCGGCAATTACCCCACCCGGCGCACTTTCGATAGCACCAGCTCGTAGTAACGCAGATAGTCAGTTTTGGACGCATCGATAAATACCAGGTCGAACGGCCCCTCCAGGCGCGGCACCTCCTCCAGCGCGTCGCTCAAACGTGAGTCAACGAACGAAGCTAGGCCTGCCGCGGAAAGATGTTCGCGTGCGATGGCTTGGTGCGCCTCATGGATTTCTAACGTCACCAAATGTCCTCCGGTTTTACGCAAGCCCATGGCCAACCAAATGGCCGAATAGCCCTTGGCGGTGCCGATCTCAAGCACGCGTTTAGCCTTCAACCGAACCACCAAGTCGTGCAGATACTGCCCGTCCGCCGGGCTGATATTGGCCTCCAATTGCCCCGGCTCAACCAGACTCGGCAGAAACACCTTAATCTCGGCGTCACTCATGGAATGGCCCTGAGCCATCAATCCCGAGGTCAGTAACAAAAGACATCCTACAAACTGCACAGCGATCATCTCTCCC
>JAYVRS010000780.1:0-4413 GCA_043776185.1 Bryobacteraceae bacterium
TATGCCGGCAGCGATCGCGCGAGCGCTTTGGCGCGTTTGGCGCGCCTCCAAGGACGCCCCCAGTTCCTCTCGCACGAGTGTTCCGTCGAAGCCACTCGCGAATATCTTGAGGCGTCGGGCGTCAAAGCCCCATGGGAGCTCCTGGATGTCCCTTACCGGAACCACACCGACCAATGGGTGCTGCGCGACCTACCGGAGCGGCGGCGTTTGCGGGAGTGGCTGAAGAAGCTGGCGCGGGTCGAGTCCGGCACTCTGGCCTGAAGGCAATCTGCGCGACTACGGCTGCCAGATCAACTGAGCGGCAATTTCCAGGTTTCTGGCGCTGGTCTCCGGATCGGTGGGTGGCGTAACCAGCAAGTCCCCTTCGGCGCTGTATTCGACGCGGTAGTCTTCGTAACTGCTTGCACAGTTCGTGGAACTGTTCATCCGTAATTCCGGGGGCCGTCAGAGTGAGCGGCATGTAGGCTTCGCCAGCCGTTACCACCATGCTCCGACTATGCTGGTCAAGCGTGGAACTCGCCCCAGGAACCATCCTCCGGCCTCGCATTGAAGCGCCGATCGGCGTGGGCGGGATGGGTGCGGTCTATCGGGCTCGCGACACGCGGCTGGATCGCATGATCGCGATCAAGACCGTCGAAGGCCGCTTCAGCGAGCGCTTTGAGCGCGAGGCGAAGACCATTGCCAGCCTCAACCATCCGCACATCTGCACGCGGTTCGACGTCGGTGAGAATTACCTCGTACATCGAGGGAACGACGCTCAAAGGCTCTCTTCCTTTGGCCGACGTGATCAAATACGGCGCGCAGATTGCCGGGGCTCTCGATGCGGCGCATCGCAAGGGCATCACGCACCGGGACCTCAAGCCCGGCAACATCCTGATCACCAAGGCCGGAGCCAAAGCCGCTCTCGTGGCCCGCACGGACAACGACCTCAAGCTGACCAAGGCACTTACAGGCCAAGGCACCATCCTCGGCACAGTCCCCTATATGTCGCCGGAGCAGTTACAAGGCCAGGAAGCCGATGCGCGTTCGGACATCTTCGCCCTGGGCTGCGTACTCTACGAGATGGTGACGGGCAAGCGCGCCTTCGACGGCAAAAGCCAAGTCAGCATCATGGCCACCATCCTGGAGCATGAGCCCGCGCCGATCAGCGAATCCATCGTCCCCGCCTGGCTGGATCGCCTTATCCGCCGCTGCCTCCGCAAGAGTCCGGACGAACGATGGCAGAATGCGCGCGATGTTCGTGATCGAGCTCAAAGAAGCGCATACCGCGCCGGCAGCGGAAACGCCGGTGGCCAGGACGAGTTGGGTGGCCTGGGCCGCCGTCGCCGCGCTGGCGATCGCCGCTGCGGGCTTCGCGTGGCGGGCCCTCCATCCAACGATCCCGAGCAGGCCCAACGCCTGGCTGGCTGTCCCGCTGCCGTACGGTGGCACCCTGGCGCGCCTGGAGCCGATCTCGCCGGATGGCCGCTATTTGGCCATTGCGGCGCGGCGGCCGGCCAAACCCTTCTCGACGTCCGGATCGAGGCTGCAAAGTGGAGGCAGTGATTGCACGACGTTTGTGAGACGGCAGTTGGGTTCAGCTTAAGGTCTTTTGCCGAGTGGCAAACGGACTATTCCCAGGCACGATAGAAGGTACATGCGCGCCCTTCGCTTTTTAGCCTTCACCATCGCCTTGATCGTCGTCATGAAAGCCGTTGCCCAGCCGGCGGCTTCAGCTGGCATTTTGAGTCCGCATGAGCGGGAGTCGATTGCCCAGATGGCTCCGCAGCAGCAGGCGGAGCGGTTGGTGGAGCGCTCGGTTAGCCGCTACTCGGGCGCACTCGAGGAGCTGCGTCGGCGCTTGCCCGAGTGGTTCGGCAAGATCAGCGCCAAAGGCACGCTTTCGACGCTGCTGCTGACGGCCGAAAACTCGAGCGACCTTGAGGTGCGCGAGGCGGCAATGGACGTCTATCTGGCCGCGGCTTCCTTGGAGAAGACCGAGGCGACGGCGGAGCGATTGCGGCAAGACTTGGACGCGGGCAAGAACCGTCCTTGGAATGTCTGGGCGCTGGCCGTCTTAGGCGGGCGCGGCGTCGGGAGCGACGAGGCGCTGCGGGTGCTGGAACGGCTGCGGCATGATCCGGAGGCGGGCGTCCGCAACTGGGTGGCAGCGGGGTTTTCGCTGCTGGGGCGCGACGAGGGCATCCCCTTCCTGGTGGAGATGTTCGGCTCGGACGCCTCGATGGTGGTGCGGGAGAGGGCGGGCTGCGGCCTGGCCGAGAGCGGGTTGTTCCGGCGTGAACAGAGGCAGCTGGCGATCCCCGGATTGTTGGCGTTGATCGCGGATGGCTCAGCTGATCCGACGGCGAGGAAATGGTATTACCAGGCACTGCGCGAGATCAGCGGCAAGGACTTGGGCGAGTCCCCGGCGGAGTGGCAAAACTGGTGGGCCGTGACGTTCACTTCGACGAAGCGTCTATACTGAGAACAGGATGCGGAGGAAATAAGATCCAGCGTTGGATTATTGACATTCCTGCATCCTCTACTGGTGATATGATCTCCAGATTGAAGGAAATGCGACCGACTGAATGGCATTAAAGATACCGAAAGAGCACCGAACGTCGCTATTGGAGCTCGCTCAGTTGGCCCCGGAGACTTTTGACAAGCTTCTTGAGTCGATAGAGAAACTCAGGCCGAAGCAGGGCCTTGTCGAGTTGCGGGGTCGACTCATTAGTGTCTTGCCCATCCCTGATCTGGCAAAAAGGCGAGCACTAGCGGAGACGCTGGTCTCTATGAATGCCTCATTGCTACGGAGTGAGATGTCTGTTGGCCAGTTTGTAGAAGACCTTGTTGACGGTGTCTCGGAGTCCGATGCGACCGAAGCTGATCGGAGGGCGATTAGCGAGCGCCTAGACCGAATTCTGCAGGTTTCTGCTCTTCGATTGTCAGCGAAGGCCACCGTATTGCGTGTAGATCATGATCGGGTCTACAATGCGAGCCGAATTGTTACAGATCTTCGACCGGTTTTCGATGAGGCAGTTGGGGACGGCTTTCGTGGCGTGATGTTGATCCATCAACTGAAAATGGTCTCTTTAAGGCGCGGCGAGCCAGAAGAATTATTTTTTGCCATGGATGACCAAGACCTAGCCTCTCTTAAAAAGACCATTGATCGCGCGGAGCTCAAGTCGGAGCAGATCCGTAAGCTCCTAGTGGACAAGAACCTTTCCCAGTTTGATGGTGAATATGATAGCTAGTATCGAGCCGCCGGCGACGGCAGGGTCACTGGATTGGTACGAACCCGAAGTCTTTCCCGCATGTCAAGTGACTGACGAAACCATAGGTCAAGAACTTACCGGAGAGTTGTTGAACTCTCGCCTTGTGGCTTCGGCCGCGAAGACGTTTGGACGGGGCTACCGCTTGCCGATTTGGTCAATGAGCTCGCCTCAATTAGCTGACCCTACTCGTGAAGTGGGATGGCATCATGTGTTCGGTCAGATCCTTTCGCTGCGAACAGATCGGGTGTCTCTAGAAGTCAAAGTTCGCAGCCTAAGCTTCTTGCAAACATATCTCGACCTCTACCAGTCGCTTTGCCAACCGCTAGATATCTCTGCGGATGGAGAAAATGGCTTAGTCATCGACTGGAAAAAAGACGGTCGTTTCCTTGAAGCAATCTGGCCTGATCTTCCAAATGAACTTCCGTATCTGTACTTTTCTACTCCCTCCGACTTTGGAACAGAAGAACCTCTGACTCCGGAGTTGCTTCGAAGTCGCCTCAATTGGGTATATTCTAGGGATTGATGTTTAGGAACGAAGGCGGGCCGCTCGCTGACGAAGATGTCGTTCTTCGGAGCACCGATAAAGAATATATTCTCCAGAATGGAGAGATTAAACTTCAAGCATTCCTCGTAAGGGCTAACGGAAAAGACGACGATGGACTTTCTGTAACTCAAGAGGCCGCTCGCTCAATTGGTCAACTGCGGGAAGCTACGGGAGACCTTACGGGCAAGAAAGTTTTTTGTTGTCTGATCGTGAGCGACGTGAGACAAGTATCTTTTTCTGATGAGTATCGAGACAGGATCGATCGCCAACAGCTCGATGTAGTTGCCGAGCCAACGATCAGTGATAGCTATCACTGTCTGATTGTCAACACACCCAAATCAGATTTCGACAAAGCTCACAAGCGCCGGATCGCCGAACAGCTGGCTGAAAAAGCTTACGAGTTCAAGCCTTAGTTCAAGGCTAAAAAACACAAAACCCGCCGGAGCCCTAAGGCTGCGGCGGGTTTTGTTTGCAATCCAGCGCGGACTAGTAGTCCATGCCTTCGGGGCCGTGGCCACCGCCGCCTTGCGGGGCAGCCTTCTTCTCCGGGATCTCGCAGATCATGGCCTCGGTGGTCAG
Source organism: Bryobacteraceae bacterium (assembly GCA_043776185.1). Classification (GTDB taxonomy): domain Bacteria; phylum Acidobacteriota; class Terriglobia; order Bryobacterales; family Bryobacteraceae; genus JALHNI01. The sequence continues at coordinate 4,378 of JAYVRS010000780.1, forward strand.
CATCAGGGCGCTGATCGAGGAGCTGTTCTGGAGAGC
>JAYVRS010000781.1:0-4413 GCA_043776185.1 Bryobacteraceae bacterium
GCGGGCCGGCATAAAGGCGTTGAAATCGATCTGGGCTCGGTGCGCGTAGTCTTCTAATAGCTCCCCCACGCGAGTGTAACTCGGTGACCGCACGATAAAACCCACATGGTGACGCTTCCGCATGCGCCAAATGATCTCTGGGTCGTTATAGGCCGCGGTGTCCGGATGTTCCTGCTTGGCCAGCGAGACCAGTAACCCCGCATACTCGCTGCGCTGCGGCGGAACTGAATAGGGTTTCTCTCCGCCCGCCAATTCCACCGATGCCCATTCGGCCCATAGGTTGATGCCGGTAGCGGCCTCCACTAAGTCCGCAATGTGGGCACCGCCCACGCGGGCCGAAGTCTCCAAAAAATGGATCTTGCCATCGCGTTCGGCCACGATGAATTCCGTATGCGAAATGCCTCGCTTTAGTCCCAAAGCCGAAAGCACCAACTGATTCTGCCGTAACAACCCCTGCGCCAGCGGACTGCCGCGCTCCAGCAGCCGCGTCGTGAAGATGCCGCCGGACTGCGACACATCAAGGGGTGGACGCCCGTAGCGGCTGGCGACCGAAAAGAGAATGTGGTCATGATCGACAATGGAATCGACATGGCAAATGTCCCCGGGGATAAACTGCTCCACCAGATAATTGGATTGTTCGTCGCCGAGCGCATTAATGTGGCCCCACAGCTCTTCAGCGGTTTGCACTTTGTGGATGCCAATGGCACCGGCCAGAAATCGCGGCTTCAGCACCCAAGGAGCCTCCACGCGCTGCGTGAACTCGTGGACGCGCTGATGGTTGAGCACGTGTACAAAAGGAGGAATGTGGAGCGCCGCCGTTTGCGCCTTCATCCGCATGGCGAGTTTGTCGCGAAAGTGCCGCGTGGTGGTTTCGCCCATGCCGGGAATGCGCAGATGCTCGCGCAGAAACGCGGCGAGTTCGAGGTCAAAATCGTCCAGCGGCACCAGGCGATCAATCTGCTCCGTGCGCGCCAGATAGGCCACGGTATTGAGCGTATGCTGCCGATTCCACTTCTTGTCGACGTCGGGCATGTAGAGGATTTCGTCGATAGATTCGGTGGGCCACCGGGCGGATTCGCGCAAGCTTTCACTGGTGAGTAACAACACGCGCGCGCCTTGCCGCTTGGCTTCGCGCAGAAAAGCGTGGCCTTTTTCGTAACTGGCGATGGCGAGCAGCGTTAATTGTTGGGCGGGGGGCATGGCAAATCCTATCGCGGACGCGCTATCTTAAAAGTCGTGACTCGATTTTTAATGACGACCGGTCTGGCCGCATCCCTAGCCGCCAACCTAGCTTTTGCACAAGATAGCACAATGAAAAAGGCGGCAGCCGCGGTGAAAGCCGTAACGGCTGCCCCGAAGCCTGCTGCCGCGAAGTCGGCCACCGCTCCGGCGAAACCTGCCCTGGCCGCTAAGCCCATGATCAGCGGGAAACCGGTGGTGGGTGCACCCATCGGCTCAGCGACCAATCCTGTCGTGCTGACGGTGGGCGCGGAGACGATTACCAAGGCTGACTTTGAAGCCTTCCTGGCGGGCTTGCCCGATCAGGTGAAGGCGCAGATGGCCAACCTCCCAAAGAAGCGCATTGCCGAGCAGATCGCCGACATCAAGGTCTACGCCGCCGAAGCGCGCCGCCGCCACCTCGACCAAACGCCGATGGCCAAGATCGAGATGGATCAAGCCCTGGCCAGTTCCTTGTTTCGCGACATTCAGTCGAAGAACAATCCGACTCAAGCCGACATGGTGGCCTACTACGAGAAGAATAAGGCGCAATACGAGAAGCTGAAGGCGCGCCACATTTTGCTGCGCTTCAAAGGCTCGCCGGTGCCGGTGAAGGAAGGCCAGAAGGACCTTACTAAGGAAGAGACCTTGGCCAAGGCGCTCGAGATCAAGAAGGCTTTGGACGCCGGGGGCGACTTTGCCGAGATCGCGAAAAAGGAAAGTGATGATGCCGGTTCCGGCGCCAACGGCGGCGACCTGGGCGCTTTCGGACGTGGCATGATGGTGCCGCCCTTTGAACAGGCGGCCTTCGCGCTGCCCATCGGCAAGGTGAGCGATCCGGTGGAGTCGCAGTTCGGCTACCACATCATCCAAGTGCAGGAGCAGTTGGGCAAGACTTTCGAGAGTGTCAGGGCGGAGATCGAGCCCAAGTTGAAGCCGGAACTCGCGCAAAAGTCGATGCAGGATATCAAGGCCGCGTCGAAGATTGTCTTCAACGATACTTACTTCGCTGAGCCGGCGCCTCCGGCCGCCCCGGTTCCACCCGCGCCGCCGAAGCCGTAGTTTCGTTCTTGCACGTTGAACGAGCCGTAAGCGTCATGCTAATGCATGAGACAACTTACGGCTCGTTTGCTTTTAGGAATCACCGTGGGCGTGGCGCTGCTGGTAGGCGCACAGGTGCTGGTGCCGCGCAAGGCCCGGCCCAGTGACTATCCGCCTTGGGAAGTGAAAGTTGTGCAGCCCGTCGAGATCAGCCCGGCGCGCTACCGGCAGGTGACCGAGCACGAACTGAACGACGTGGCCATCCAAGGCTGGGAACTGGTTAGTGTTGCGCCTTATACTTACCTCAATGAAGAGCGCGGCAAAGAGAAGACCATGGTCACCCAGACCTATCCCACTTACGTCTTCAAGCGCTTACGCAAAGAAAACTAGTACTTCGACCGCGTGGTAAGTAAGCTTCTAGCGGGACGGAATCCACCTCTACAGCCCCCGATGCTAATCGGGGGGTGTGTATCTGCGTCGCACTGGATCGAGGCCTCCCACCAATAGGCTTGGACCTATCGCGACGTCGCAGTACAGTACTCGCGGAAGATTTGTGACCCCCCGATTGTCATCGGGGGCTGTAGCGCCAGTTGCGCGCCATGCCCTCGGGAAAGTCTTTTTTCACGCGGTCGAAACACAAGACTAGACTTCGCCCCGGCGAATTTGCTCAGCCAAATAGTCCGTGGCGCGCCAAGACAAAGCCAGAATCGTCAAGGTGGGGTTCTTCTCGCTGGCCGTGGTGAAAGCCGCACCGTCAACGACGAAGACATTCTTGACGTCGTGCATTTGGCAGAAGCCATTGAGGGCACTACGTTTGGGGTCGCGCCCCATCCGGACCGTGCCGTGTTCATGAATCGCGCTGCCCGCCACGTCCACCGCGCCCCGTTCGAAGGGCACGATTTCGGCCTTAGCGGCGCGCATCACCTGTTCGGCCATGTCGTACATGTCGACCAGCATTTTCTTCTCGTTATCGCGAATGTGGTATTCAATCTTGGCGATCGGTAACCCATAGCGATCCACTTTCTTGGGGTCGACAACCACGCGATTATCTTTGTACGGCAGCACCTCGCCATACGGGTGCATGGCCACCAGGGCCGGGAAGTGCTTCTTGATGTTTTGCTTCAAACCCGCTCCATAGCCGGGCAATTGCTTGGCCCAACTGGCCAGGCCCGGTTGCGCGCCGATGTTCCAGAACTGTGAGCCATAGCCGCGTAGATAATCGCGCTTGGGCAAGCGATGGTTGAAGCGGGGCAGGTAGATGTGTTCGCCGCCGATGCCGTCGTCGTTCATGGTCTTGGTGCCCATCAGCTCAGGCGCGAAGCCATACATGTGGAAGCGGACCTGTTCGCAAAGATAGCGGCCGATGACGTCCGATGAGTTGCCGATGCCGTTCGGGAATCGCTCGCTCTTTGAATTGAGCAGAATGCGCGTGGAATCCACGCAGGCCGCGCCGATGATGACTCGCTTGGCGAGCACGGTGTGCTCTTCCTTCGTGCGGCGGTCGAAGTACTGCACGCCCCGCGCGAGCCCATCGTCGCCCACCAGCACGCGGCCCACCACGGCGTTGTCCACCAGCTTCAGATTACCCGTTTTGAAGCCGGGCTCGATGAGATAGTCACTCGCATTGAAGAACGCACCCACATCGCAGCCGCGGCCGCAGGCACCGCAATAGTGACAGGGTCCGCGGCCGTTGTGCTCCTTAGTGAGGACGGCCTTGCGTTGCGCCACGACGTCGATGCCCACGGACTTCGCCGCACGCTGCATCAGCCGTTCGCCACAGCGCGGGGCGGGCGGCGGCAGGTGAAACTTGGAGCCGGGCAGAGAATCCTGGTCGTCGTCGCCGCCACAGACGCCGATCAGCTGCTCCACCTGGTCGTAGTAAGGCGCGACGTCTTTATAGCGAATGGGCCAATCGATCTCCCAGCCGTCGTGCTCGGCGGAGGCGAAGTCGAGGTCGGCATAGCGCAACGCGACGCGTCCCCAGACGTTGGTGCGGCCGCCACGTCCCCACACGCGGACCAAGTAAAAGTAGGGGTCTGACTCGTAGGGCTGTTCGTTGTTGTCCACGAAGAACTGCGGCGGCTTCTGCCCGGCATCGAGCTTCTTCTGGCTCTCCCAAGGCTTCACGTGGCTCCAAAAGCCACCGCGGTTGAA
>JAYVRS010000782.1:0-4412 GCA_043776185.1 Bryobacteraceae bacterium
AACAAAGAAAGTCTCCTGGTTGTCGATGCGAGGCAGGTGTACCAGGACGGGCGAGGCAGTAACTTGGCCGGAGGCAAAGGTGTAGACGAGATTCACGCCGGCGTACTTGCCCGGAGGGGCCGAAGCGGTGAGTCCGTCGAAGCCGGCCAACTGACGGCCGGTGCAGGAGGGCGGCAGATTGGCCAGCGCGAAGTTGCCCGCTGCGTCCGACACCGTGCTTCCGGTGCAGCCGGTAGTGCCGCCGTTGCCGTCCTTGCCCAGCATCTTGACCGTGACGCCGGCCAGCGGAGTCTCGAGCGCATCGTCAACCACGGTCCGCCCAAGGAAGGACGTGGAGGGTGCGACGATGCTGAGCTGGGCACTCGCGCTGGGCAGAAGCGTGATTCCGTCGACTGTGGCGGCGGCGGAGATAGTGAGATTCGCTGTGGTGACCGGTTGGCCGCCAGGGGCAACCAAGGTGAGCACCGCCGTCTGGCCGGCCGTGATGCTGGCTGGTTTAAAGGACGCCGTTATGCCCGAGGGCAAGCCGCTGACCGACAGTGCAGCGAGTTGCGTGAAGCCGTTGGAACTGGCCAAACTCACCGCCAGCCCGACGGACTGCCCTCGAATGAGCGTCGCGGTGGCGGGAGCGGCGCTGAGGTTGAAGTCGGATGATGCGGTGATGGTGAGGGGTAGGGAAGAGGTGACGGATTTGGTGTTGACGCTGACGGCGATGGTTCCGGTGGCCGCGCCGGTGGGAATGGTGAAGGCGAGCGAGGTGGCGGAGGAGTTGGCGAGAGGAGCCGAGATCGTGCCGCCACCCTGCTTGGCGAGAGTGACCTGGGGAAGCGGAGTCAGGTTGGTGCCGGTGACGGTGACCAAGGTCCCCGCAGGCGCGGACTTGGGGTTGAAATCGGTAATGGTGGGGTTACCCGCCGTGGCTGGGCTAACGTTGAAGGCACCGGTGAGTGTGGCTTGCTGAACACCGGTCTGGACGATGATATTGCGGGAGCCGATGGTTGCGGCGGCGCTAATTCTCACCTGGGCGGTGGCGGAGGTGGGGCTATTCACGGTAACTGGACCGGCGACGCCCTCCGCGGCACCGCCGACCGATACGCCAACGCCGAAGTTGGCCTGCGTCGCGCCCTGGACGAAGTTGGTCAGGAGTCCGGTGAGGGCGACGGTGAGGGTCTGGCCGGCTTGGCCGGTATTGGGGCTGACTCCGGAGAGGCTGGCGGCTGGATTGACAGTGAGGGAGGCTTTGTTGGCGCTGGTGAAAGTGCTGCCGTCGGCGGCACCGCCGGACACGGATACCAAATACCCTCCCGGACTCAGGGAGGAAGGAATCCCAAAGGCGACACGTCTGGTGGTGCCCACCACCGTGGTGATGGCGGTGGCTTTTGTGGAGACGGAAGCTCCCCCACCAGCGGGTTCCAGCTTGACGTCAGTGCTGGCAGCAAGGATACTGCCGGCGGGGAAACCTGAGCCGGTAATAGTGATACTCGTCACCCCCGCCTGCCCGGCGCTTGGGGTTGCCGTCGGCGTTAGCGTGATCAGCGCCTGCGCTTGCAACAGCATCTGGCACGAGACGACGGTTAGTAGAATTGGGCGGGAGAAGCGCACGGAACAAACCTCAAGCGGAATACTTCATTCTTCTGGCGGCGATCAATAGGATGAGCGCCGCCGCACCCATCATAGGGGCGGCGTAAGGCTCGGGCACGGTAGAGGGCGGGTCAGCCGAAGTGACCGTGATCACCGCAAAGTCGGTACCGGGCGTAAGGGTTGCACCCGATGACGGAAAAAGGTTAGCGGTAATGGCGGTCGAACTAACCGTGAAGGTGCCACCGCCGGAAAATATGAAACTCGTCCGGTTCAATGTGCCATTGAAAACTGCTCCGGTAAATAGGCTGCTAAACGGGAATTGCACCTGGTCCGTGGGAGTGAAAGATCCCGGTCCGATGTCGCCCAGAAGGATCACTACCGGTGACCCACCGCTCACCAAAGTAAGTGAACTATTCAGGAAAACAAGCGCGTCAGTAGCTGGAAAGTCCGGGGGGAGCGCTAAGCCTCCCGTAAAATTCAGAACGTTGAAAAAATTTACACCGGACGTACCATTACCGGCGGGAATAAATTCGTCGAATGAGATGAACCCAACGTTGATGCTGCTGCAAAATGCCGTAGTGGGGCACAGAAGGAAAATCGCCAAGCAGATTCGGCTGACACGGTTATTCGATAATCGCCGGGCGAAACGCTCTCCATCGCTGGACGCGAGCCAAGGGTCGACGGTTTTTCCGGATAACAGCGGAAATCTCATAAGGTTGGGCCTGACAGCTCAGGTTGTACTTAAAAATGACCTTTAGTATGCTCAATAAATGAAGCGGGGTCAAGCGTCGTTTTGAGAATGGTAGCTGTATATCGTTTCATTAATACTAACCTCATCGAGCGCACCTAACTTTTCCAGTGGTGAATGGTCGGCGCGCCAAGGATATTCTGGATGGCGGGAGGCGGGGCGCTCAGGCGGAGTCATCGGTCGACGGTGAGGGTTAGCTCGCCGAATAATGAGCCATCACCCACCCACCTCCGAATAGGTTCCCGCCCCCGGCGCGTCTACTCTCGACCAACGGAGCGCCTTTCCCGGTAAGTGGTTCCCAACTATTTTCTCTTTTCTTATATTCTTTGTTTCAACAACTTCCGTCCTTTTCGCGTCCAGAGATTACCACCTCCAGCGGTAACATCAAATCAGGGAACACCCATGCCATCCACCGCCCAATCAACACAATTCGACACCCTGACGCCGATTCAGCTCCAGGTGTTGCAAAGCCTCGTCGCGGGCCTCTCCATCTCCGCCGCGGCCCGCGAAGCCGGGGTCCACCGCACCCCCTTCGAACTCCAATTGAGGGCCACCTCTGGACCCGTACCCTCCCGGACTTCGCCCGCGCCCTCCTCACCCTCCGCCAGCAACGCGCCGACCGCGTTATCGACGAACTCGGCGACCTGGCCGACCTCGCACTCAACACTTTTCGACAGATCCTCAGCGACGACCAAGCCTCCGCCTCGGTCCGCCTCAAAGCCGCCATGGAGATTGTCAAACTCGTCGAATCCCAACGCCCCACGGTCTTCTTCGAGCCGGTTGTCGAAAAACTCCACCAGGATCTCAGCCTAGCCGAGGTGAAACAACCACCCAAACCCGCTTCCGCCCCGGTCGGCCACAACGTCGGCCGCAACGCCCCCTGCCCTTGCGGCAGTCCGCTCAAGTACAAGCGCTGTTGCGGCAACCCAGTCCCCCAGGCCCAGGCGGCCTAACCTCGACGCTGTAAGTCGTGAAATAAAGCGCCCGCTACGGGAACTCCTTCATCTGTTGCCCGCGATCAGTGGTCACGTGCGGGTGGCTGGAGGGATTTTAGCGTTTCCCCGTCACCCGTCCGATACGCGGACGACCGTGCGCCACGAGCGCAAAGGGCCGAGGAGGGCTCGCTGTGTGTAACTGCGTAATCGATGAGGATTGGCCCCTCGGAACCGGCTTGCAGGGGCAGGTTCCAGAACCACCTCTAGTCAAGCCAGGGAGCGATTCAAGCACCGGGTAACCCGCGCGGCAGTGGGCACCAAAATGACGGCGGCGTTCGTGGCGGCGGCACCACTCCGAAATCCAGCGCATCCCCCGAGTCTGTCGGAGTGAAAATTTGACGTACGCAGAATCAATAATGCGCTGGCCTCCGGGTCCTGGGAAAACCTCGCCACCGCGGGGGGTGGTCCTCCATGAGCCGGGCGGGAATGGCAAGTCAATTAGCTAGAAAAAAGTTCGGGGTGGGCGGGGATGCGGGTCAAGGCTGCGCGTAAGCGCACCGCGGCAGCGGCTTGGCCTTGACGCGCTGCCCCGCCCACATAAGCTGGTATCAAGCGGAGCAAGCTGGGCTTGCTCCGCTTGGTTGGAAAGAGCGTGCGTGGGAATCAGTAGCGCGTCGAGCCGGGTAGCCGAGGAGTTCGGTCGTCCATGTGCACTCACAAGAGGCGGGCGGAAGCCGCCTGGGGCAGATTGGGATCCGTGGCTCCGTTGTTACCCGGCGCGACGGGCCCCTGCGACCCGCCACGCCGCGCCACAACCGGAAAGCCAAAGTGCTGCCATCGGGTTTACGGCCTGTTTCGCAACACGACCCACGCAGTCACTAAGTCCCGTTGCGACTTCCTAGAAAACTACCCCGCGTAAACTCGCCCCTGCTCCCGCGTCCTCAGACCGCCATGCTCGGCTGCACCTCGGAACCGAGTTCCGGATACGCTTCGAAAGGCTTCTGCGTCAACCAGAGGCGATGCAAAATGACCGCCAGCTTTCGGGCGACGGCCACCATTGCTTTGCGTTTACCGCGCTTACCGCCGCGCTTGGCTAACTGCCGGCCCCAGGCCCCCAGTTCAGGTTCCCAGCGCGCTGGCGGGGCTGC
>JAYVRS010000783.1:0-4411 GCA_043776185.1 Bryobacteraceae bacterium
CGTACCGGGCCACAGCCAGGTGCTGGCCCGTCGGGTCCAATACTCCGAGAATGTCGCCCCATGTATTGGGGGGAGGAAACGACACTTGGCGGGCGCGTCCCCCGCTAGCGAGCTCCCGCTCAAAGATCGCCCAAGGCCCTTCCGGAATGGGGCGATGCGCGTAAATGAGAGCTTGGCTGTCAGGCCGCCAGGAAAGTGTTGGCCCGCCGTCGCCCAGCTGGCGCAAGAGATGGCCCGAGGTATCAATGAGGGCGAGTTCCCAGTGTGGCTCTGCTTTCGTGTAGCTGAAGGCGATCTGGCGCCCGTCGGGCGACCAACTGAGGCCGCTGATTCTCGCCTGATCCATCCGGTAGAGCTCACGAGCCGGCTCGACCCCCACGTCCTTCACGTAAACGCTGGCGTTTGACACGTAGGCGAAGCGCTCGCCGCCGGGGGCAAAGGTTTGCGCTGCCTCGCCACCCGGATACGCCGTTAGCATGTGAACCTTAACGTCGGGGCTCCAGCCATCCTGCCTCATCCAGCCGAGCCCGGCGGCCATCAGGGTCAGCGTCGCTGCGGCCATGCCGGCGATCCGACTCCAGCCCCCACGCGGACGCGCGCTGGCGTCGGGAGGCATCGTCGTCCGGGCGTTCAGCCACGCATCCAGTTCCGGTTTCAGGGCAAAGATGGAGCCGCGCTTGGCATGCTCCTGACGACGCACCGGTAAGCCCTCTTCCCTTTCCCACCTCCGGACGGTGGTGACCCCTTTACCGAGGTAAGCCGCAATCTCCTTCCAGGAATCGAGCTTGTCCGACGGAGGCGCGGTCGGCTGAAGGTCGGCATTTCTTGGCGGGTGCATCAACGTTGGGCAAGAGTATACACCATGGAATGGGTGCGCCGGAAGCATCTAGCAGTGTCCAAATGTGTCCAAACCTACCCTTAACCCTATTTGACAGTTGAGACTTGGTGGCAAAGCTTGTAGCATCGCGACGATACCCGCAAGTGAGCGAGCGTCCCCCGCACAAGGGGTGATTCTCCTCCCACCCGGGACTTCAGCTACGAGACTGAACTAGGGTTACCAATGAAACGAAACCTCCTGTTACTATGTGCGTTTTCCGCCGCAACCTATCCGGCATCAGGCCAGACCAATCAGGCCACCCAGGAAGTGAACGGGCAGCTCTTGTCGCCGGCTGCGATTCGTCGAGCCGAGACGGTCAATTCCGGGGATTCGGTCAGTGTCAAGAGCGACCACTCTCGCTCGGCAATGGGGTTGAGTTCGGGTGTCCCCTCGTCGTTCAGCCTGCCGGCGCAAAGCGGCAGCACCACTTTGTACGTTGGCGACTTTGGTTTCAGCATCACCGTGTCTGCGGGAACTACTCAATTGCAGGTTAATATGCAGGCGTCCCGTGACGTTGACCTGTTCGTTAATTTTGGTTCTGAGCCGGCTCTCGACTTCAACGCCCCCAATTCCATACGCTCCGACTACCGGTCAATCACCGATTTCGCTTTTGAATCCATCGTCATTCCCTCGCCGCGGGCGGGAACCTACTACATCGGCATTGGTAACTTTTACCGCAACTCACCTGCCGTCACGGGGACCGTGACGGCGACTCTCACCGGAAGCCCGGTTGTTCCGCCGGCGCAGTACACCCTGGGCATTGCGATTGGCAACGCGGGGGGCGGGAGTTTGCCCCCTGTGGGAAAAGGCCGGGTCGAACTTTTTTCTTCGGATGGGACGGCCGTGGGAACCCCACAATTCGCGGGCGCCACCGGCGGCGTGGCATTCCCCAATCTCGCGACGGGCTCATACCTTTATCGGGTATACAATACGGCCGGTGCCTTCGGCACGACGGAGTACTGGGGAGAACAGAGGCTAACGGTCTCAGGCAACACATCCAGCACGTTCGTGCGGAACACGGCCTATGTGACGGGCATTGTTTTGTTCAATAATGCTACCGGCCAGGCTCTCAAATCCACTTCCGTCTTGACCACCGGCAGTACGGTCCGTGCAGAAATATCAATTGCCTCCTCCAGCGGGGCCAGCGCCTCGGCGCAGGTCCGCCTGGACAGGGACACCACGACCCCCTTCGAAATTGACCAGAACTGCGGCTCGTCGCCCACTCGCGTCAGCTGTACGTTTGTGATGCCGGCGGCCGGCAGCTACAGCTTGGCATTCTTGCTGACGGTGGGAGCCAATACTACGGATTCGGGTACTTGGCGGCCAGCCTTTATCGTTTCGGCGGGAGAGGAAGCGCTAGTCACATCGGCAGAGAACCTCTCCGACGCGGCGGGGTATCAACGCGGCAATGTATCGCCCGGTTCCCTAGCGCTGCTGACGGCTACGGGACTGGCGGCGGAACTGCGCGGCTGCGTGAGTGCCGCTACGCCTGTCGGGCCGCTGGCCGACACGCTGGGTGGCGTATCGATCTCCCTGCAGGCGGTCAGCGGGCGGATCTTTCGAGCTCCGTTGTCGAACGTCTGCAACATAGACGGCCGCCAAAGTGTCACCTTCCAGGTGCCCGCCGAGATGCAACCTGAGAAGGTGAGCCTGACGATGAAGGCTGGATCCAGGTCGGTCACCCTTCCCGAGATCACTCTCGGGGCGGCAAGTCCGGGCGTCTATTCCTACGCGGACGCCACTGGACGTCCCCGCGCTCTCATTTATCGCGACAACGGAACCATGGTTACGGCGGGCAATCCGCTACGCCGCGGCGAGCGCGCGCGGGCGCTCGCCGTCGGCCTGGGGCCTTGCTCACCGGCGGTCGGCTCCAACCAGGTCGCGTCCGCCAGTTCGCCATCCGGCATCGTGAACCCCATCGTGGTCGGGCTCGGGAATGCGGGGATGAACGTGGTCTCGGCTCTTTGTTCGAATACGGTCGTCGGTCTCTATGAGGTGACTTTCGATGTCGGCTCAGATGCATCGAGAGGCGAGGATGTCGGCTTCGTAGTCGCGGTCCAGGTCGGGGGAAGGTTCACATTTAGCACCTCGTGGCCGACATCGGTGCAATGAGAATGTTCTGGAAGGAGTAAGAGGAAGAAGATGAAAAGATTTGTCTGGGGAATCGTCCTTGCGACGCTTGGAGCGTTAGCGGTTATCGGAGGCCTGACGGGGCCGAACAGTAACCCTGGGGGGGTGGTTGGCGGGGTTATTATGGCCGCTGCCGGTGGAGTCCTAACGTATTTCGGCAATCAGTACCGTGAGCGCAGAAAACATGCCACAGAAATAGCACTGCAAATGCTCCGTCAGGCAGAAAGAATTGACGCAGCCGAACTGGGCCGCCAACTAGGAGTCTCGGAGGTTGACATAAGAGGGTATATCGCCGAGTCACAGAAGACCGGGCTGATCCCGTTTAAAGCAGATATTGTTTGAAATTTCCGGCGGTGTCCCCCGCTGGATCCATTCCACCGATCTAAATGAAACTGTAGGAGTTACAAATGAAGTTACTAATCCAATTCGCCATGGCGGTATCTGCCCTCTGCGCTGAACCCGCCCTCTTGCAACCGGCGGCCGGCCCAGTCGCCAAAGTTCATGTTTACCGGTATAAGGCTTTCCAGGGGAAGGGCCTTCGCCCCTCGATTTACGTCGATAACCAGGATGCGGTGCGCCTGCAAAGTGGTCGCGGCGTCGTGTTAGCTCTACCGCCGGGATCACATTCGTTTCGGTCAAACGACAAGCAATCTCAAATTGAGATCGATTTGAAAGCCGGGCAAACGTACTATATTCGCCTCGATATTGCGACCGGCTTCGTCAAGGGCCACGGCCGGCTGACGCTGGTGCAGCCAGAGCAAGGCGTCGGGGAATACAAACAGCTTAAGCCAGTGGACAAAGACATGATCAAAGCCCCGGCAATGGTGGCCAGTGACTTTGCGCCGGCCTCCTAAAGGCCTGTTTGCTCCATAACTGTCGTGGGTATCAGGAAAGGAAGAACTTCTGATGGCGAAACTCGGAGGATGGCTGGTCGGCTTAGTCGGCTTTGTTATTTGGCGGTGGATTGGGGGTGTCCCTGGCTTCTTGGTGGGGGTGGTCGTAGCCTCTTTGGCATCTCCGCTGCTTATCGGCCTCTTGGCCGGATCTCGCGAGGGGTCTCCACCGGTCAGCGCGGGCCCAGCCGAGGCCCCAGGCACGACCCATGGCGAGCTGCCTGAAAAATACCCGGCAGTCGAGAAATAAGAAGAGAGTCTATGAAAATCATCCAGTTTGTCGCCATTTCCATCGGCTGCGTAGTGCCGGCAATTGCTGCCGGACCGCCCACCAAGCCATTCAATCGATCATCGCCGCACTTTGAGCAGACTCCTACCGGCTTTGTCGGCGAGACGAAAAGCTATTCTGTCGAACTGGCTTCCGACACGACGGCTTTCGTCCCGAAACCGGGCGGCGCAAAGTGGCATCTGCACTTTGCAGGCGCGGCCAAGGTTCGGGGCAAGGGGGCGG
>JAYVRS010000784.1:0-4407 GCA_043776185.1 Bryobacteraceae bacterium
AAGATTTAACCGCCGAGCACGGGTGCGCTATTTGAAAAGCGATCGGTTATCGGCGGCCGCCGGTTCCGGGCGTTGAAACAGGATTGTGATAAAATCAGAGGTGCTTTGGTGGAGCTTTTAGTCGGGCTCCGCGACCTTGTGCTTCTTTCCACAAACCACGGAGGTTTACCCAAATTTATGCAGACTCGGTTGTTTGCTCTCTTTTCCACGTTTTTGATCATGGTCGGCTCGCTAGCTGCCCAAACCCTCGGCGACGTAACCGGTGAGGTTCGCGATGCCTCGGGCGCGCAGATTCCCGGCGTAAAAGTCGTCATCACCAACACCGCCACCGGCGCTGCGCGTAACACGCTGACCAATGATTCCGGCGTTTACGCCTTTCCCGCTTTGACGCCCGGCGCCTATACTCTCCGCGCCGAAAAGCAAGGCTTCAAGGCCGCCAGCAGCACATCGTTTGATCTGCAGGTTCAACAGAGCGCTCGCCTCGACTTGACCCTCGAAGTCGGCTCTACGTCCGACTCGGTAGAAGTCAACGCCTCCGGTGCCATTCTCCAAACCGAAAATGCCACCGTCGGCACCGTCGTCGAACAGAAGCGCATCGTCGAACTTCCCTTGAATGGCCGCAATTACTTGGCCCTCACCGCCCTGGCCCCCAATGTCAGCTTCGGCTTTCCTTCCGCCGGCCAAGCCGACGGCCGCCAAGGTGGCGATCGCGCGAACCAGAATATTTCGGTCGCCGGTCAACGCAACAACTTCAATCGCTTCACGCTCGACGGTGTCGAGAATACCGACCCGAACTTCAATACCTACGTCATCTTCCCCTCGGCTGAAGCCTTGCAGGAGTTTAAGGTGCAGAGTGGTGTCTACCCCGCCGAATTCGGCCGCGGTGCCACCCAGATTAACGTCTCCACCAAGGGCGGCGGCAATGCTTATCACGGCGCGCTCTATGAGTTCCTCCGTAACGACAAGCTCGACGCCAAGAACTACGCCTTCACCACCAACCGCCCCAAGAAGGACCCCTTCAAGTGGAACCAATTCGGCTTCACCCTCAGCGGCCCGGTGACGATCCCTAAGTTGTTCGATGGCAAGAATCGCCTCTTTTTCATGAGCAACTACGAGTGGTTCCGCCAGCGCCGTCAGGTGCAGGGCGTCTACACGCTGCCCACCGCGCTGATGCGTTCGGGTAACTTTAGCGAAGTGGCGCTTGGAGTTTACGATCCCATCACCCGTGCCCCCACCACCCAAAGTGGCATCACCTTTACCGCTGCGCAGCCCTTCCCCAATGGCGTCATTCCTAGTTCGCGCTTCAATCCGGTTTCGCAAAAGTTGTTGGCTTTCTACCCCGCGCCGAATCTGGCCGGGTTGAATCGCAATCACACCCAATCCCTCGGCCGTCCGGTCGAAAAGGATCAGTTCATCCAACGCTTCGATTTTGTAGAATCCTCGAAGTCGAACTGGTTTGGCCGCTACAGCCGCAGCGAAGAGAACCAGACCAACGAGAATCTCTTCCTGAACGGTGAAGCCATCGTCACCAAAGCCACCCAGTGGATGTTCTCCAACACCCGCGTGCTCACCAACACCCTGGTGAACGAGTTCCGCTTTGGGCGTACCAGTTTCTACAACACCACCGGTCCGCAGTTGGCTTTCCAAACGGACGTCGTTGGTAGCCTCGGTATTCCCGGGTTGGCCAGTGGCCAGCCGGTGCAGTGGGGCATTCCCAGTGTAAGCATCGACCAGTTTTCCGGCTTTGGCAATAGCTCCGAAGGTCCTTACGAGAACAACAACTCCGCCATGCAGTTCATCAACAATGTGAGTTGGATCCGCGGTAAGCACAACATCAAGTTCGGCGGCGAGGTTCGCCGTGACGCCTACAATCAGGCGGGTAACCAGTTTGCGCGTGGCCAGTTCAGCTTCATCACCACGTCCACCAACAGCTTCCGGCTCGAAACCAACGCGGCCGGCCAACAGGTAGCCCGCGCCTTTGGCGGCAGCGCTTTTGCTGACTATCAAATCGGCCAGATTAACCAGTCCGAGGCCGCTGTCGCTATTGGTCAGGCGGCATTCCGGTCCACCGGCTTCGCCTTCTTCATTGATGACTCCTGGCGCGTCAGCTCCAAACTCACCCTCAGCCTGGGCCTGCGTTACGAAAACACGCCCCCCTGGCAGGACCAGACGGGTAAGCTTTTCAACGCCATTGTCCCCAACGACATCCGCCCCACCGACTTCCGCAATGCGCCAGTCACCGACCTCAGCCAGCATCCCTACTTTCTGCGCCAGGGCCCGGCCCGCCAGAATTGTTACGAAGGCATCAGCATCCGCTGGATCCCCAACCCAGCCGCTCCCCAGTTCGGTCCTCCTCAGACCCGTTGCGACGGTTCGCTCGGGAACCGCCTGGTGGCTCGTGACAACAACGATTTCGCTCCCCGCATCGGTGCCAGCTACCAGTTGAACGATAAGACGGTCATTCGCCTGGGCGTCGGCATGTTCTACTCGCAGGATACCGGCAATCCGCGCTTCGACATGGCCCGCAACATTGCTGGCCGCTTGCGTTCGAACACCGACACGGTCAACCCAAATCTCACCTGGCAGAATTCGCTTGCCAGCATCGCCGGCGGCGTCGCCGGCGTGGCCACGCCTTACTCGTTCGCCAACCCCTATGGCCGCCGCACTCCGTACTCGATGCAGTACATCTTCAACGTGCAGCGCGAGATCTCGAAGAGCCTCGTGGCCGAGGTCGGCTACATTGGCAGCGTCAGCCATCGCTTAGAAGGCCTCCGCGCTCCCAACGAGAGTTTGCCCGCGCCCCGCTCCCTGGGGATTCCTGAGCGCCTGCGTGCTCCGTTCCCAGAGTTCGGACGCATCCAATTAGTCGACAACGGAGGCAACGGCAACTATAATTCGCTCGGTGCCAAACTCACCAAGCGCTACACGGCTGGACTCACGTTCCTAGCCAGCTACACTTACTCGAAGGCCATCGACACCGCTTCGGCGATCCGCAATCAGGGTGGCGACACCCTATTTCCGCAGAATAGCTATTGCCGTTCCTGCGAGCGCGGCCGTTCCAGTTTTGACACCAATCAGCGCTTCGTTACCTCCGTCCAATGGGAATTACCCTTCGGCAAGGGTAAGCACTTCAATATCGAGAACGGTGCATTGAACGCCATAGCCGGCGGTTGGGAGTTGGGCAGCATCATCACCCTGCAGTCCGGCTTCCCCATGACCATCACCCAGTCGGGTGACCCGTCGAACACCGGCGGCCAGTTCGATCGCCCCAACGCCACCGGCCTTGCGCCCGAACTACCCCGTGGTCAGCAGGACCCGCAACGCTTCTTCAATACGCTCGCCTTCAGCCGCACGCCCGATGGCACCTTCGGCAACGTCGGTCGCAACACCCTCAACTCTCCCGGTATCGTTGGCTGGGACGCCATCATGATGAAGAACTTCATCATGCCTTGGAAAGAAAGCCACCGCCTCCAGGTCCGCTTCGAAGGCTTCAATATGGGCAACCATCCGAACTTCGGCAATCCCGACAACAACCTGAATAGTGGTGCCACCAACGCCGCCACCGGCATCGGGGCCAATTTCGGCACCATCACCGGCACGCGCACCAACATGCGTCAACTTCAGTTAGCTCTTCGCTACACGTTCTAACCAATCTGCTCAGTCAAAAAAGGCGGCACTCGGGTGCCGCCTTTTTCCCTTAGAATCAACCACTCCCGGGTTCGTTTCGCTTAACCGAGCCCGCCCCATTCGAGCTGTCTTCCCCGTAACGGCGGGCTTCAGCCCGCGCGGAGCTTTAGCTCCGCCTCTTCCTGAATGATTCTATTAATAGGGAAAATGCGTTCCTCAAAGCGGGCCACGCACGACGCCCCAGGGCTTCCGTCGCAATTCAAGTGGAAATCGCCAGTGACGTGTATTGGGCCTAACGTCGTTTAGAATCAACCACTCCCGGCTTCGTTTCGTTTGCCTCCCAAGGCCACTTGTCTCCGTACCGAGTTGTTGCTAATATAAAAGCTTGCGGTCCTTTCCCGCCTTAGGTTCTCTTCCTTAACCTGATTGAGAGTCGAAGTGTGTGAGGCGATTGCAAAGTTGGATGGGTGGCTGAGCGGTCAAAAGCAACGGGCTGTAAACCCGTCGGACCTTGCGTCCTACGAAGGTTCAAATCCTTCCCCATCCACCATATACTTAAGTTCGGGCCGATGTAGCTCAGTTGGTAGAGCGCGTCCTTGGTAAGGACGAGGTCACCAGTTCAATCCTGGTCATCGGCTCCAGATTTTCTAATTCATCGAGACGGAAACACTCTAGGGAATATCATGGCGAAAGAGAAATTTGACCGCAGCAAGCCGCACGTCAACATTGGCACGATCGGGCACATCGATCACGGCAAGACGACGCTGACGGCGGCGATCA
>JAYVRS010000785.1:0-4405 GCA_043776185.1 Bryobacteraceae bacterium
GCGCCAACTCTTCGCTCCAGATCCTGTTCGAGGGCATAGCCGCGGTCCCAGTTTTTGTAAGGGGTCCAAGCGACCAGGGGACGGAAGAAATCGAGCCCCACGAGCGCCCAAGCGGCACGCCCCAAGCTGGTCTGGCGGGCGTTTTCTCTGGGCTGAGTCCAGTCGGGTTGATCCCATTGAGCGCCAAGTAGATAAGCACCGACACTGCCCCCGGAAACGGCGCTGATCAGCGCCACGCGCTTCTTGAAGTCGAGTTGAGGATCTTTGCGCAGCTTCTCCATGATGCTGGTCATCCAAGCGGCGGCTTGAATGCCACCGCCAGAAGCGGCGACGAGGATCGGGCGGGGGTGGGCGAGCAGCATTTCCCGGGGAGTCATCGCGACGGCGGCCGGCGGCCCTTCATGCACAAAACGATGGTCGGTGTCGCAAGAGACCAAGCCGAGCACGAAGCGGAAGGCGAGGGCGGCCGGCAGCACCGGGAAACGGTAACGGTCGAGGATAAAGGCGAGCCCGGCGAGCAGCCAGCCCACAAAGAGAATCAAAAGCAGGAGTGAGGCGAGGGTATTGAGGGCGGTCTTCGCGTTGAGACTCCAGATGACCGTGACGACAAAGCAGATGGAAAAGAGGAAGAGAATCCAGATGGCTCCCGTAATGTCCGGATATGGCGCGCCGCGGCCTTTTTCGCTCGCGAAGCCCACGGGGTGAAGCCAGCGAATCACCCAGGTGAGGGGGTTGTCGGTCAGAAGATATGATTGAGCCGTCCGGTCGAGAGCGGAGTGCAACCAGCGATTCCAAAGGCGCCCCAGCCAGTTGTCGCCCAGCGCCAGAAAGCTGGTGAGGCGGGCGGCGCCGGCGGCCTTCTGCTGTTGGGAGGTGAGGTAGTTGCGGATCCAATCGCCCAGAAACACGATGAAGAACGCGCCGGCGACGCCCACGAAAGCCGCGGGCGGCACCACAGCCACCCAGCCGGGAGAGTTATGCCAGTTGGCGATGGAATAGGTCGCGGTCGAAAGGACGAGCGAGAGAGCTGCCAACAAGGCGCTTTCCTGAAAGAGTCCACTCAAACGGCTCCGGGCGTCGTCGGAGTAGTCCTCGGCGTCGAAGCGTTCATGCCCGCGCCGCAGCAGAATGGAAATTTGGGCGGTAGCCGCAAGCGCAACCAGGAAAGCGGTAAAGACAGTGAGGGTGAACGCGAAGAGGCCGTTACAATTGGCTTCGAAAAAGAGTGTGGCTTCTAGAAAAGGGCGCGCCGGACCCAGCGCGATCGGCACCAGCAGACCGAGTAGGAAGGTGCAAGTGAGGGGCACGCGCAGGAAGAACGCCATGCGGAACGCTTCGCGGAATTGGCTATTCACCAGCCAGTGCGGATCGACGTCCATGCCTTTGCGCCAGAGGGAAATCTGGGCGGCCAGGTTCACCACCAGGCCGGCCCACTTTCCGATAGCTGCCAAACGCAGGATCCACAGCAGCCAACTGGGCCATTCGCCTCGCTCGAGTTGGGTGAGCAGACAAAGCGTGGCCAGATCGTTGAGGATGCCGGCCACGAGAAAGATGAGGGCAGCACGCCCGGCCCGCGGACTGGTGCCGGATTCGTCGATCTTAGCTTCAAAGAACTCAACGCCGGTGCGGAGGAAGAACCATACCGCGGTCACCAAAAGGAGGTGCAGCACCAGGAAGCCGAACATGCTGCCGTACGTGTCAAGATCCTTGGGGTACCCCAGGATCTGCTTCGCCGCCGCCTGGGTCGCGACAAACGGCAGTTCGAGGGCGGCCCGGTAGTTGTCGGCAAAGACCCCGCAGGCGGCGAGAAACAGGGAAAGACAAACCAGCCCGCGGACCACCAGGATCAGGGGGAGTGATTCGAGTTGATGCTTTAGTGGTTGGGGCATGAGAGTGGATCTCACACCTAATAGCGGAATTGGCTGACGAAACGTGACGGGAAGGAATACGGAATAACCGGGAAGCCTCACTACCGCCGGGCGTGGAAGGTTTTGTGGATTAACCTACCAAATGAACCTTGACTAGGTCACAAGAACTGGCGGCACGTGGGCAGTGTCCAGGCGGCGCCGAAGGTGGCGAAGATGCTCTCGCTGGCGAGTCCTGCCGCCGAGCCGGTGTGCTGGTCAAGGGATCACGTCACCGCAGTCCTGCCCGCACGCTTACGTTACGTCGAGCTACTAAACCCCGTCCGCGCTCGCCTGGCCAAGACCGCCGAGAACCACTGCTGATTCAGCGCCCGATCCCACGAAACGCCGCCCGAATGGGCTCGACGTCGACCCCATTCACGATGGGCCGAGATGTTCCGTTTGGTCCCCCGACAAGTGACTGATACCCGCGATTGTTCTGGCGCTCCTTCAATTGTTTCGCCAAGATGGTTTACGGGGCGTACTTTTTCAAGAAGGTCTTCACCGTTGGCCTTCGGCTTCGTAAAGTGGACGAAGATGTTAATCGCATGGTCACGTCCGAGCGACTTCAAAACGTTCCCTTGCAGTCGCTTAAAGGCGGGCGCCAGAGCGGGAATTTGCGTCGAGAGAATCGGCTGTGTCGATAGGTGCAGATTGGGCATAATTCCTCCTGAGGGTAAGTTGGCCCCTCAGTGAGATCAGTGTAATTCGGCCCAGAATTGAGGATATAGCAACTAATAAATTTTCGCGGACTTTTGGATCACGGTGTAAAGTCCCCCCGCGTTGCCGGCGCGAGGGGACTCGGGTTGAGGGCTACATCACCGTCACACTGCCGGCCATGCCGATGCCGCCGGACGCGCCGTGGATGTTGCAGTGGTATTTGAAGGCGCCGGGTGTGTTGAACGTGAACTGGAAGGGTCCGCTGGTCTTCACGCCGGAGTCGGGCCAAGCGTTGGTGTCGGACGTCACGGTGTGGGTATCGGCACTATCCCAAACCCAGGTGACGGTGTCGCCCGCGTTGATCATGATGTCCTTCGGGGAGAAGGTGGCATTGGTGGTGAGATGCACGGTGGTGGTGCCCGGTAAGGTGCCACTGCCGGTATCGGGAGGACAAGGCACGCCCACCGGGAGGGCGCCAGCCAGTTCCCCACCCTTGACGATGAGCAAAGAGCCCATCATGCCGGACATCATGTGGTTCAGCACGTGGCAGTGCATGTGCCATTCGCCGAGCGAATCGTCGGGCGATGGTCCGCCGGCGCGCATAAAGCTGCCCGGCCCGGGCGCGGCGACGGGGTTGATGGTGAAGACGAAGGAGTTGGCAGGTCCAAAGGTGCGGGTGTCTTCAAATTGCGAGATGGCTTTCACTTGGGCGCTGCTCTGGATGGCCCCCGGATTGTTGCCGTCCGGCCCCGGCAACACCCAGCGGTGGCCGTGGAGGTGGAAGGTGTGGAACATACTGCCCATGCCGACGACACCGAAACGCATTTTGGTGGTGGGTCCGGACAGGATGGTGGGCGTGTTACCGAGCCACTGGCGGCCATTGATACACGTGGCCCCATTGCGGATGGTGTGATAGAGCTGCAGGATCAATTCCTTAGGCGGGGGCGTGCGGTAGTGCGAGAGGCAAAAGCGGCTGACGTGTTTCAGCGCGGCATCCACCTCGAAGATCTGGTTGTTCAGTTTGATAGCTCGCGAGGCGAGGAGCGGGGAGGCGACGACGGCGGCGGCCGGTAAAGGCGGCACTGGGATGGCTGGCGGCGCGGGTATGGCTGGCGGCGCCGGGTCCGCATGATCGTCGTGGCCATGCATCGCGTCGGTGAGGTGGCCGATGCCGGAGAGTTGGTCGGCAGGTAAGGGGAACGGCAACGGGAGAGGCCGGCAGATCAACTGCGTGGGAGATCCGGCGGGCGAGCCTCCCGGCAGGAAGGCGGGGTCGAGCTTGGTGGGGTCACCGGCGAGGCGGATGTCGACTTCGTTATCGGTGTCGGCGTTGTTGTGAATGACGATGATGCCGATGGCGCCCAATTCCACGTTATCCATGTCGCAGATGGAATGGTCGTGGTAGAGCCAGACTCCGGCGGTAGTGGGCCAACCGAAGGTCTCCCAGGTATAGGTGAAGGTGCCGCCGGGGGGCACGCGATCGCCTTGTTTGAATTGTCCGTTCACGCCGATGGAGGCCCAGAGCGGCGCTTCGGTGCCAGTGGCTTGGGTGGCGTCGGGCGGCGAGAGTGGGTAGGCGCCGTCGGAGGTGGGCTTAAAGACGAAGCCATGCGGATGCAGACTGTGGGTGCGCGTTTGGACGCTTTTGCCCACCCGGCCGTCGCCGTTTTTGAAGTGGACGATGACGCGGTCGCCGACGCTGCACTCAATAATCGGGCCTGGAATGGTGCCCATGGTGCCGGTCTCACCAGGATTGTGTTCGTTGACGTCCCAGGGGTTCACTTTCCGGTCGTCGGGCACGGTGAACGCGTCGCTCTTGTCGGCGAGTTTCGGTGGTAGGT
>JAYVRS010000786.1:0-4396 GCA_043776185.1 Bryobacteraceae bacterium
GGCTCGGTCCCGGCAATCACGTTGCCCTTGCGGTCAATGGCGATCGAACGCGTATGCGACTCGTCACTCTTAAAGAACAGCTTACCGCTGCCGCTCGGCTCCACGCGATGAATCTCACCCTGGTCACCGGTGGCCAGAAACAAGTTACCCTGCCGGTCAAAAACCATGCCCCACACGTAAGTCTGTTTGGGGTCATAAAAGACCACCGGTTTACCGGCCGTAATCTTATAAACTTTGCCGTTGGGCGACGTCGCCGCGAATAACTCATCCTTCGCATTCAAAGCCATCGCATAAACGCTGGCTCCGTCGAATTCAGTTACTACGCGGCCTTTGCCCGCCGCATCCACCGCGACTAACTTCGCGCTCTCGGTGCCCGGCCCCCCTCCGGCCGCATAAAGGGTCCCTTTGCTGTCTTCGACAATAGTCCAGAGGTAAGGCGTTTGGGCGTCAAAAAGTTCCGCCATCGTGGGCGATAAACTCAATCTTCCATCGTTGCGCAACGCCAACCGCTTCAGATTGCCCTTCTCAAAATCGCCCGCCTCGCTCTGCACCCAATTCTTTGTCTCAACGGCGCCGAGCGCCCAGGCCGCCAGCGCGGCACACCATAGAATTCGTCGATTCATCATTCCTCTTTCGCGATCTTTTGCCGGCGGCTAGCGCACCAGAATTTTCAGCGTGTGGCTACCGGAGACCACTTGGTCGAACTCAATCGACGCTTGGCTCACCATCGTCTCCGGATAACTGGAGACCATGCGATTGGCCGTTCGCCCCGCCTGCATGACATTCAATACCGACTGCGGCAAACTCGGCAGCGTCTTGTCGTCGTAATAAACCGTCGGCTTGGTTTGCATCAGCGAGACGAATAACTGAGTATTATGCCGCTCCTGGTTTAACAACGACAGCGCGCCATTCAGATCCAGAAATTTATTCTGGCTCAGAAAGAGGCTCTGCAATTTATTGAGCGAGTCGCCATCCGATAGAATCACTTTGTGCTCGCCCTTCGGCAAGCCCTCGGGGATACGCAGCTTCATTTCGCGCTCCACGCGCGGGCCACGAAAAGGCCGCAGATAGGCCTTCACCGTAACTTCGTCGCCCGGGGCTACTTCATTAGCCGAGATCCACGCACTCTCGAGCGTCAGCACTCTCCGCTCGGGAATCAAGTCCACCGTAATGTCCATGCTCTTCATGCGCGGCATCTGCACCTGATTCGCAAACAGCCGATTAATCTTCTCGCCCACGTAACCCGTCAGCACCATCGGCGCCGGAGCCTGTTGCTCCGGATTCACGGTCTGCATGTTATCGAGCTTCAACCGTTGCTGACCTTCAAACTCCACTTGTCCACTTAAACGATAAGTAAGTTCATCGGAAAAGTCGTTAATGCCTGAGATGGAGTTGAATAGCGTCATCATCGAGAGAAACGGGGTCCATTTCTGATGGGTGAAGATGTTATATCGCAGAAGCTTCTCTTTGAGGACGGTGTTCTTTTCCCCCATCGTCCGGATCTTCATGTTTACCGGAATCATCGGCGATTCAGCCCCCAACACTCCCATAATTCCGGAGTGGCGATCCTGCTTCAAAGCCCCCACGATCTCCGTCGAGTTACCCATCTTATTCGGCTGAAACTGGCTCGACAGCACCATCAGAATTTCGCCCTGGCTCATCGGCATATCCACCGGACCCATATTAAAGAAAGGGTGTCCGAAAGCCAGAATGCGGCGACCGTCATTGTAAGTCACCGTGCCCAACCCCGTCACACTCATATCGCCATTCACTAACACCCCCGCCACCGTCTGCCCCGGCTGCAACGCGTTGGCCCAGCTACTAATCGGCTTGGTATCGTAATTAGCCGTTCCCGCCCCGCCCATCACCGGATTGATGCCTTGCTGCCGCAGCAGCGGACCAAATTCGCGCAAAGTCAAATCGGAGAAACCGGAAAAGACCAGCGGCGTACCGATCGGCTCCATCAGTAAGGACGTCGGCAGCGGCGATTCTGAAGCCGTCATCACCTGTCGCACTAAGTCATTCGGCATCTCCAAACTGGCCCGCGCCACCGGCTTATTCGGACTCTTCGCGTCGGTCGGCACGGTTTTGTCAAAATCGTTGATCTCCAGCATCAGCTCAATCGGCGTAATGCCGCAGATCGCATCGGGAGAAAACACACTCAGCCGCAGCGCCACCGCGCCAATCAATTTGCCATCGATATAAACGGGGCTCCCGGACATCCCGCCCGCCACGTTGGTGCGCTGCGCCTTGCCCCCCATCTTGCCGATAATGATGTCTTGCTTAGGCCCCCAGGCGTTCTTCCAAAGTCCGATGATTTCAATCGGCACCGCTTCGGGCGTGGTGCCCTCAAAAACCGTCCAAGCCGTCGCCTTCATCCCCGGTTTCAGCATCGCCGAAGGAAGAATGTCTACCTTCCCGGCTTTCGGTGGCAGCGCACCTTGAGCCAAAAGTAAGCCCGTCAACGAAAACGTGAGGGTTAGCGCGAAAAACGCTGGGCGGTTCATGACCATTATTATACGTGTCATCCTTCTGACAACTGGTTAGACGCCTAAATCGCCCGTTCCGCGCCAGCTAAAATGAGCGAGTGAAGATTCTCCTCTATTCCGACATTCACAGCGACCTCGCCGCTCTCCGCCGCCTGATGGCCATCGAAGCCGACGCGTACTTCTGCGCCGGCGACCTCGTCAATATGGGTGAAAACATGGCCGCCGCCGGCGAAATTCTACGGCCCAAAGCCAGCCGGACTTACATCATTCCCGGCAACCACGAATCCGCCGAACAGATCGCCGAATTCTGCCTAACCTACGGCCTCATCGATTTACACGGGCGTTCGGTTACTCTTAATGGCGTCCATTTGGCCGCCCTCGGCTACTCAAACCTCACCCCCTTCCACACGCCCGGCGAGTACACGGAGCCGGAGATCGCGGCGCGCCTGGCGCCATTTGCTCCGTTAAGCCCGCTCGTCTTGGTCTGCCATTGCCCGCCCAAGGACACGCCGCTCGACCGGGCCGGCGAAGGCCTGCACTTCGGCTCGCCATCCATCCGCGCCTTCGTCGATCAAGTGCAACCCACCCGCTTCTTCTGCGGCCACATCCACGAAGCCGCCGGAGTCCACGCCCAACTCGGCCAAACGCCCGGGCTCAACCTCGGCAAACAAGGCCACCTGCTCGATCTCGCTTCTCTCTAAGGCGTGAGGCGAGCCGCCCGTTCCCGATCCAGAATGGTCCTCTTGCGAGCCATCCCCCAACGATAGCCGCCCATCTCCCCCGTGCCCCGAATCACCCGATGGCAAGGAATCACCAGGGCCACGCGATTGGTGGCACAAGCCCGCGCCACGGCTCGCGACGCCTTCGGATTCCCCAACCCCGCCGCCACTTCTCCATAGCTCTGCACCTCCCCATAAGGAATGGTCTGCAAATAGTTCCAAACCCGCATCTGGAAAGCCGTGGCTTGAATATCCAGCGGCAGGTCGAGTGGCTTTCGCGTTCCCGCCAGATGCTCGTTCAATCGCAAAATCCACTGGCGGAAATCGGCGTGCGGCGGTTCGGGCATCGGCTCCAGCGTGGCCGCCGGATATTCACTGGCCAGCATCGCGCGCAACTGCTCCGCGCTTTCCCCAAACTGCACGAAGCAGAGCCCTCGATCCGTCGCGCCCACCATCATCAACCCTACCGGGGTCACGATGGCCGTGTAGCTGATGCTGGCGCGCTCGCCTCCCCGCCGGTACTGCTTCGGCGTCATCCCCAAGCGCGTATCGGCGCGCTCATAAACGCGGCTGGACGATCCGAATCCAGCTTCGTAAATCGCACCGGTGACATCCTCGGCGCTCCGCAAACTAGCCTTCAGTTGCCGCACCCGGCAAGCCTCGGCATACTCCTTCGGCGTCACCCCAATCATCGCTTTGAATCGCCGCTGCAAATGGAAAGTGCTCAGCCCCGCCCGTTCCGCCAACACCGCCAGAGTCATCGGTTGGTCGCAGTTCGTTTCGATGAAGCGGCAGAGCTCGTGAATGCGTTCGTCAGTAATCATGAGTCGAGCTTAGAGCCAGCCAACCATCCCCCGCTATCTGATTCTTGCGCCAAACCCTAATGCCGCGAATAGTAGGAGTAAGCCGCCAACCCGAAACCCACCGCCACCACAATCGCCCTCACCACGCTCACCTTCAAACGCCGCGCAATCCGCGCCCCCAGATAGCCGCCGATCGTCGCGGCCACCGCCATCACCAGCGCATACTTCCAGACAATCACCCCGGCCAGCACAAACACCACCACCGTCGTCGCATTCATCATGGCCGCCAACACGGATTTCACCGCATTCATCTGGTGAATATTCGGGATGCCCACGAACGCCAGCGAGCTCAGCATCAGGATGCCGATGCCCGCCCCAAAGTAGC
>JAYVRS010000787.1:0-4395 GCA_043776185.1 Bryobacteraceae bacterium
TCTGATGATCGTTGCCGTCGCCGACACTCATGCCGCAATTTGGTATCTGTTTTCCGACCCCCGGCTCGGGAGAGCGGCGTCTGCCTTCATCGACGACACCATCGCCAAGGGAAACCATATCGGGGTGTCCGCGATCACCCTTGCCGAGATGGTGTATTTGGTCGAGAAGGCGCGAATTCCGGCGAATGCATTGAACGACCTTCATACCGCGATCGCCGATCCGAAATCCGTTCTGCAACACCTCCACGTCGATGAAGCTGTCGCCATGAAGATGACGGAGGTTTCCCGTCAGGATATTCCCGATCTCCCTGACAGGGTGATCGCCGCTACGGCACACTTGCGGCGCATCCCGGTCTTGAGCCGTGACCGCGCTATACGTTTATCGACTCTCACCACGAATCTGGTAGCTGACGGGCGCTGTGGCCTCCCTCGTGCCCCCGAACTTGCGTTCGGGGCTAGGCGGTGGGAGTCAAGAAGAGGACTTCTCGCCGATGGCCAGCAGCGTTTCGAAGTACGGATGGTCCGTTTCGCGGTGGACGGAGAAGACCTGTATGTCTCCAAACCCAGCGCTGCGGAGGAAGCTGTCGATCTCCACTTCGGCGAAGCCGAGCCAGATGTCGGCGTAGAGTTCGCGGGCTTCTTCGAAGGTATGGCGCTTGAGGTCGAGGATCACGAGCCTTCCGCCGGGCTTTAGGATCTCGTGGGCGGCGGCTACGGCTTTGGCCGGATGCAGGGCGTGATGAAGACTTTGGCTCAAAAAGGCGAGGTCGCAGGAGTTGGGGGCGATAGGGGGGGATTCGAGATCGCCGAGCCGGAATTCGACGTTGGTGAGGCCGTTCTTTCTCGCGAGGTCGCTGGCGAACTCGACCATTTTGGGCGAACTGTCGACCGCGATGACATGTTTGGCGCGGCGGGAAAGGAGCTGGGTGAAGGTGCCCTCCCCTGCCCCGAGGTCGGCGATGACCATGGGCGGCAGCAGCATCAGCAGACTTTCCGCGAGCCCTTTCCAGGATCTCCCGGGCACATATTGACGGCCGAAACGCCCGGCGAGTTCGTCGAAATAGGCACGCGTTTTGTCGAGCCGGTTGCGCAGGATAAGGGCAAGGGCCTGGGCGTCCTGCTCGGTTTCGGGGATTTCTTGTGCCGATTCCTCCAGCAATTCAACGAGTTGCGGGTTTGCGTCGGGCTGGAGGCGGTAGAGAATGTTCTTTCCGGAGCGGCGATCTTCGACGAGTCCGGCTTGTTTTAACTGCGCGAGATGGGTGGAGATGCGGCTCTGGCCCATGCCGAGGGCTTCCTGGATTTCGGCGACGGATAGCTCTTCCCGCCTTAGCAGGAGTACGAGTCTTAACCGGAGCGGGTCAGACAATGCACGCAGAGATTTGACAATTGAACCCATTGACTTTTAGTACTCCCTCTGTTTATCCTATCAACATATCTTGATTTGTAGATAAGATCAACCCATGAGCACAAACACACTAACCAAAGTTGCCACAGATTTCAAAGTCGCCGACATGAAACTCGCCGACTGGGGCCGCAAGGAGATCAACGTCGCCGAGCACGAAATGCCCGGCTTGATGTCGATTCGAAAGAAGTACGCCGCGTCGAAGCCGTTGGCGGGGGTCCGGATTACGGGCTCGCTGCATATGACGATTCAGACGGCCGTACTGATCGAGACGATGGTGGACCTGGGCGCCGACGTGCGCTGGGCCAGCTGCAACATCTTCTCCACGCAGGACCATGCCGCCGCCGCGATTGCGGCCACTGGCACGCCGGTCTTTGCGTGGAAGGGTGAGACCCTCGAAGAGTACTGGGAATGCACTTTCAAGGCCATGATTCACCCCGGCGGCCTGGGCCCGCAGATGGTGATCGACGACGGCGGCGACGTCACTTTGTTGATCCACAAGGGCTATGAGCTGGAGAATGGCTCCGATTGGGTGAATAGCGCGTCGGGCAGCGAAGAAGAGCAGATCATCAAGAACCTATTGAAGAAGGTTCACGCCGAAACCCCGACTTTGTGGCACGGTATCGTGAAGGAGTGGAAGGGCGTTTCCGAGGAGACCACCACCGGCGTGCATCGCCTTTATAAGATGCACCAGGCGGGCAAGTTGCTGGTTCCGGCCATTAATGTGAATGACTCGGTGACGAAGTCGAAGTTCGACAATTTGTATGGCTGCCGCGAGAGCCTCGTCGATGGTATCAAGCGCGCGACCGACGTGATGATCGCCGGCAAAGTGGCCGTCGTTTGCGGTTATGGCGACGTAGGTAAGGGTTCGGCCGCTTCGCTCAAGGGCTTGGGCTGCCGCATTATCGTTACCGAAATCGATCCGATCAATGCGTTGCAAGCGGCGATGGAAGGTTACGAAGTGACCACCATTGAAGAGACCATGGGCCGCGCCGACATCTACGTCACCACCACCGGTAACTGCGATGTCATCACGCTTGAGCACATGAAGCACATGAAGGATCAGGCGATCGTTTGCAACATCGGCCACTTCGACAACGAAATCCAGATCGATAAGCTGAACCACATGGACGGTGTGAAGCGCACGCAGATCAAGCCACAGGTGGACATGTACACGTTCCCCGACGGCAACTCGATCTATATGCTCGCCGAAGGCCGCTTGGTGAACCTCGGTTGCGCCACCGGCCACCCGAGCTTCGTGATGTCGAATTCGTTCTCGAACCAGACGTTGGCGCAGCTGGACCTGTGGAAGAACAAGGACACTTACAAGGTGGGCGTCTATACGCTGCCGAAGCACTTGGACGAAGAAGTGGCCCGGTTGCACTTGGACAAGATCGGCGCCAAGCTGACCACGCTGACGGATTCGCAGGCGGAGTATTTGGGTGTGTCGAAAGACGGCCCGTATAAGGCGGAGCAGTACCGCTATTAGGGCTTTGACCGCGTGACGCATAACTTGTTTTCGAGCGGATGATTTACTCGCTTACTAGCCCACGGCGTCAGCCGGGGGACGCATTTTAAGGCTGTTCGTGCCCCACGGCTGACGCCGTGGGCTAGTAAGTGGCCTCAGAGAGAAGTTGGAAAAGACGCGGTCAAGAAGAGTCCCCGCTTGCTTTCGGCAGGCGGGGATTTTTCTTTGGATTATCGAGTGTTGTGCTGCTCGAACCAGGCGAGGATGTATTCTACTTTGCTGACCCAGTGGCTCGGATAGGCACCGCGGATGCCGTGGGGCTCTTGCGGGAAGCGGACCATGGCGGTGTCCACGCCGCGCGTCTTTAAGGCCACGTAGAACTCTTCGGTTTGGGCGATCGGGGTGCGCCAGTCCTCTTCGCCGGTGAGGAGCATGGTGGGCGTTTTGACTTTGTCGACGAAAAACAGCGGCGAGCGGCTGATGTATTGCTGGGGATTCTCCCACGGCGTAGCCTTCATCCAGCGGTGGGTGAGGAGGGGAATGTCGGAGGCACCGGCTTGCGTGAACCAGTTGATGACGGGGTATTGGCTGACGGCGGCGGCGAAGCGGTTGGTTTGGGTGACGATCCAGGCGGTGAGGATGCCGCCGCCGCTGCCGCCGGTGACGAACTGCTTGGCTGGGTCGATGTAGCCTTTGGCGATGACGGCGTCAACGCCGGCCATCAGATCCTGGTAGTCGTCGCCGGGGTAGCGGGCGTGGATGACGTTGCCGAAGTCTTCGCCGTAGCCGGTGGAGCCACGGGGATTGGTATAGAGGACCACGAAGCCACGGGCGGCGTAGACCTGCATTTGCCAGTTGAATTCGACGCCATACATGGCGTGGGGTCCGCCGTGGATATCCAGAATGATGGGGTATTTGCGGGCAGGATCAAAGTTGGGGGGCTTGATGATCCAGCCTTGAATGCGCTTGCCATCAAAGGACGGGTAGCGGATCTCTTCGACAGCACCCAGTTGCTGGCCTTCGAGCAGCGAGACGTTGGTGTGAGTGAGGCGGGTGACTTTCGCTGGCTCGGCGGCGGTAAACGTGACGATGTCTTTGGGCTGGCCGTAGGCGGAGTTGGTGATGGCGAAGCGGCCGTCGCGGCTTAAGGTGAACGAATCCATGGCCGCATAGGCGGAGGCGAAGCGGGTATTGCCGGTGGTGAGGGCCCGGGCACCGCCATCTAAATCGAATTGGTAGACGTGCGAGACGCCTTCGCTTTCGGTAAGGCCGTATAGGGCTTTGGAGTCGTTGCGCCAAATGGGGTTCGCGATGCCGCGGTCAAGCGTGGCGGCGAGCCGTTTGGCGGGTCCGCCGGAGATGGGGACGGTGTAGAGGTGGGTGGTGTGATGGGCGTTGCCCTTGTCTTCGAAGCCCAGGAAAGCGACTAGGGTGCCGTCGGGGGAGACGACGGGCGATGCTTCTGAGCCGGTGAGGGAGGTGAGGCGGCGAGGTTCGCCGGCGAGGGGCAGGACGTAGAGGT
>JAYVRS010000788.1:0-4395 GCA_043776185.1 Bryobacteraceae bacterium
TCCTCCCCCACTACTGGGCCGCCGCTCGAGCCTAAAACTCGAGGCTTTTTAAGGTCGGCCGCTGTACGCCTCTGGCCGGGTGGTTCTCAGCCGCTTACGCATGGCCGTGTAGCTGATCAGGGACGCGGCCAAGTTCGGGAGGAAGGCGTCGGGGCGGGCTTGGGCGAGTTGGCGGTAGGTGTCGACGGACTCGCGGGCGGCAGCCAGGGCGGGCTCGCGCTGGCCCAGGGCGCTCAGACTGTTCGCGTAGTTGTTCAGGGACATGGCGAGGTCCGGGAGGAAAGCGTCGGCATCGGCGTCCGCTAGGACGCGATACAGGGAAACGGCGGCCTGCGCGGCCTCAGAGGCTGCCTCCCGCTGGCCTAGCTGATCCAAGGCAAGGGACAGCATCGTGAGAGCCTGGCCGCGCCGGGCCTGATAGCCGGGCCCACGATTCGCGAGGGGGCGAAGGAGGTCCACGGCCCGATTGGAGGCATTGGCGGCGGCTTCGAATAGGGTTTGGATAGTTGCAGGGTCTAGCATCCCCCGGCTGACGCCGGGGGCTAGGCCGGAGTTGAGATCGGTGTTGGGATTGAAGTTGGGATCGGTGTTGGGATTGGGGTTGGGATCGGGGTTGGGATTGGGGTTGGGATCGGGGTTGGGATCGGGCCTAGGGTTGGGATCGGCGTCGGAATGCGGAGCCGATTGGGGCAAGTCGTAGTAGAGTCGGGCGAGTTCGAGCCAGATTCTCGCTTCGGACTCGGGACGAAGGCCAACCTCTGAAAGCTGCTGTTCGAGGAGGGAAATGCGAGCCTGGATGAGGGACCGGGATAGTTCGGAGGGAGCCGGTGAGGTCTCAGTTCGATAGTTTTCGGCGGTGGCCGGGGTTGCGCGCTCGAAGGCGAAGCTGGCGGCGTACCAGTCAGCGAGGTCGGGGGCGTCGATGAGGAAGCGGTCGAGGGCGAGTTCGCCGAGCACCAGGAGCACGGGACCCGGGAGGAGTTGGGCAATGCGCTCGCGCTGGCGGTTCAGAAGGCGGGCTAAATCTCCATCCTTAGTTTGGAGCGCCTCGTCGAGCCCGGTGAGCACGGACATCGCACCGGCGGGTACCCCTTGGGTGATTTGCTCCCAAACGGCGTTCGCGCTGAGGCTGGTGCAGTCAAGCAGGCGGTAGGGGCGTTGCTCACCTACGGCCAATGACTCTACCCAACGCTGGAGCTCTTCGCGAACGTCCAATTGCGGAGCCCGCACCACCGCCAGGGCGAAGCGGTCGCGATGGGCACGGAGGTAGCGGCTGAGCTTCGCGAGTTCGGACGGCTCCAGGCTCATGACTTCGTGGCGTCGTCGATGGCCTTCTTGACGGGTGGGTAGGTATCGAGCAGGGGATGGATGTCATACCAGCCCTCACCGTTGTAGGCGAGGATGCAGAGGTGATGCAGCAGGTAGCGGGCGCGCTCATCCGCGAGGATGGTGTGGTTGAGATGAGCCTGGGCCAGGGTGGTGAGGTCAGCGGCTTGTTGCAGACGCCGCTGGTAGATCTGGGCAACCTGTTGGGTGGCGGTCTTCACGTCCTTATCCGCGATGCGGTCGTCGGCGCTGAGGAGTGCGGCTTCGAGGAGGCGAAGCAAGTCCCGCCAGCAGCCGCCAGAGGCGAGGATGATTTGGTTGGCGGCGGCATCGCCATCCGCAAAGAGATTTTGGGGCACGCGGAGATAAACGGCTTCCCGGAGCTTGGCCAGCACGGCGGGATCCGGATTACGCGTGTGGCGAAGGGCTGGTGGAGCAGCGATGATTGGATGGTAAAGATCAGGTGACAGTCTAGGGACTGGAAGAGGCTCGCGTGACGCAGGAAGGCGGCGTTGACGGTTTCGGGATCGTACTTATCCACGTTATCGAGGATGACGACCAGCTTGGAGCCATCAATAGCGGCCACGGCGCGAAGGAGGGAATTGACTTTATCCACCAACTGGTTGTTATAGCGCTCGAGAGTTTCCTTAATCTCGGTACGCTCTTTGCCCTCACTCCGGCGGACGACGTTGATGGAGGCGCTTAGTTCGCCCAGGTCGGTTTTGAATTTCAAGCCTGCTTTCGCCAGCAGTCCACTGGCCTCCCCGCCCACCTCTAAGGAGGCTTTGCCGCCCAGCCCGCCCTTCAGCCCAAATTCTCGGGCGTTTTCGATTTCGCTGGAGAACGTTTTGGTCACCTGCCGGAACCACTCGCGCACCACGTCGAAGGCTTGCTTCACTGAGGCGTGCTGATCCGCCTGCGCGCCGAAGCGGTCATCAATCAGCAGGATGATGAGCCGCATGACGTCACTGAAGGAGATGTCGGTGGGATCCAGGTGCTCGTTGACCGACGCCCAGAGCGTGAGGTAGCCCTGCTGGACGAGTTCCTTTTGGGCGCGGCTGATCTCGGTGGATTTGCCGCTGCCGCGATGCCCGGCGACGGCGATCTTGGCATAAAGTTGCCGGGTGTCCGCAGCCCGGAGTGTCTTGAGGATCGACTTGCGGAGCGGGACGCCACGGAGATCGTCCAAGTCGACGTAGCGTGGGTCGCCTGACTCTAGTGGGAGGTTGGGGTTACAGTTGGCAAGCGCCGCCTGGATTGGGTCCGGCATCTGAAGCTAGTGTAACGTGCCCTCACTGCCGCCGGGAGCAATCAATCGTGCCAACCGCGATCGTGCCAGAAAAAGAAACGGGGAAACCAGCGGAAGGCGGCGGCCCGGCGGCTGGGCCTGGCATTCGGGTACGGGCCCCGCTAGTCCTTCGGCTTCTCCTCCGCCTCCACCTTCAAAGCCGGCACCGCCATCTCCGGCGTCAGGCGCGGACGCTTCGTATGCCAGTCCGTCGACCGCTGGTAGGCGTGGGCCAAGGCCAGCACCTGCCCCTCCGCCCAAGGCTTGCCCGCCATCATCAGGCCGACGGGCACGCCCTTGGCATTGAAGCCGCAAGGCACGGTGATCGCCGGGATGCCCAGAATGTTGAACTCGGCCGTATTGGCCAGTTCCGGGTTCATGGGCTTCTCACTCTCTGAGCGCTTGATGGTATCGTCCAACGTCCGGGGCGCGCGGCGCATGGTCGGTAGCAGGACGAGGTCCACTTCGTTCTTCTCGAACCAATCGCCGATCGTCCGTCGCAGTAGCATCAGTTGCCGCCAGCCCTTCACGTACTCAAAGGCCTTCGCCTCGGCACCGCGGGCCAGGTTCCGGCGGGTGGGCAACTGATAGCGGGCGGCGCCGGCTTTGTAGTTCTCTTCGTGATAGGCGTACATCTCGCCCGGCGTCTGCGTACCGCGCAAGGAGGGCAAAACGACGTCTTTCTGCCCCTTGGTCATCCTGGCGGCAGCGTCGACGGCGGCTTCCACCGCCTGCATAACGTCGGCCTCGATGTGATCGTAGAAGGGCACGCGCAGGACGCCGAGGCGCAGGTCGCGCACGGGGCGCTTCATCTCGGCGAGATAGTCGGGAATGCTGCGCTCGATGGAGTGCACGTCGAGCTTGTCGTACCCGGCCAGCACTTGCAGCATCAGTGCGGCATCTTCGGCCGTATGGGTCATGGGCCCGCAATGGTCCAGGGTCCACACGAGTGGAATGATCCCGCGGATCGACACCAACCCATGCGTCGGCTTCAAGCCCGTAATGCCGCACAGAGACGCGGGCGTGCGGATCGACCCGCCCGTATCCGTGCCCAGCGCCCCGAAGCACATCTCCGCCGCCACCGCCGCGCCCGAGCCGCCCGAGGAGCCGCCCGGATGCCGATCCAGCGCCCAAGGGTTCCGCACCGGCCCGAAGTAGCTGATGGCCGACGTGCCGCCGTTGGCGAACTCGTGCAGATTGGTCTTACCCACAATCACCGCGCCCGCGGCCAGCAGCCGGCGGGTGACTTCGGCGTCCTCGTCGGGCACGCGCGAGTCATAGACGGCGCTCGCGCCGGTGGTGCGCACGCCCGCCGTATCGATGTTGTCTTTCAGCGCAATCGGAATCCCGTGCAGCGGCCCGCGCAGCTTGCCCGCGCGGATCTCCGCGTCGGCCTGCCGCGCCATCGCCAAGGCCTGCGCCTTCATCACCGTGATGAAGGCATTCAGCTTGGGGTTGTAAACTTCGATGCGCTGCAGGCAGGCCTCGGTGAGTTGCACCGAAGTGACACTGCGCGCCCGCAGACGCGCGGCCGCGTCGGCGATGGACACAATATTCGACGAGTCCTGCGCGGCTAAGGCGCTGGCGGAGGAGGCAAGAAACAAACGGCGGCTGACGTTTCCCATTGGGCGGAGGATAACA
Organism: Bryobacteraceae bacterium; assembly: GCA_043776185.1. Classification (GTDB taxonomy): domain Bacteria; phylum Acidobacteriota; class Terriglobia; order Bryobacterales; family Bryobacteraceae; genus JALHNI01. The sequence goes on from JAYVRS010000788.1 coordinate 4,256, forward strand.
TGCGGGGCCGCTGAAGCGGCATTCTCCCTTCCCCCTGGCCAACGAAGGCGCTAGACTGAGCCATGATTTTGTCCCGCCTCCGCACCGCTGCGGTTCTGTCCGTTTTCCTCGGATCCGCCCTCGCTCAGCCGCTCCCCCCT
>JAYVRS010000789.1:0-4385 GCA_043776185.1 Bryobacteraceae bacterium
ATTCGATGCGCAATTAGTACTGGCCACCGAGGCGCAGATCTTGCAGGTGGAAGAAGAGATCAACAAGGTTTCGACCGATTCTCAGTCGAATGTGGGCGCGTTGGTCTTAAAGGGCGAAGATCTGGCCGTACTGTCCGATGATCCGGATCAATTAGCCAATGAGTTACAGGCCTTGGCCGGCCCGGGCGCGGGTCCGAATGGCGGACAGATCTTTATTGATGGCTTCACCGGTGGACGCTTGCCGCCGAAGAGCGCCATCCGCGAAATACGCGTGAACCAGAATCCTTATTCGGCGGAGTTCGACCGGATTGGGTTCGGGCGTATTGAAATTCTAACTAAGCCGGGTGCCGATAAGTTTCGCGGTGAACTGGGATTCAACTTTGGCGACGGGATCTTCAATTCCAGGAACCCATTCGCGCCCAATAAGGCACCGTTTCAATCGCGCATGCTCTCGGGCCGGATCAGTGGACCGGTGACTAAGAAGTCTTCGTTCTCATTCGATGTACAGCGGCGCGATGTAAGTGAAAATGCCGTGATTAATGCCACCATCCTGAGCCCTTCCCTGGTGGCGACGCCTTTCGGCCTATCGGTGGTAACGCCGAATAAGCGTACTGAGATTAATCCGCGCTTCGACCTGGCTTTGAATGACCGTAATACTTTGGTGACGCGCTATAGCTTTTCTAACATCAGCAATGAGAATCAGGGCATCGGCCAGTTCTCACTGGCTTCGCGAGCCTATAACTCGGCCGACCGCGAGCATTCTTTGCAAATGACCGAGACGGCGATCTTGAGCGCGCGAGCGATCAACGAAACGCGCTTCCAATACCAGCGCAATCATATTCAACAGTTTGGCGATAGCGGATTGCCTGCGATCGATGTGCTGGAGAGTTTTAATGGTGGCGGCGCGCAGATCGGCACGGCGAATAACACCACCAACGGCATCGAAGTTTCTAACTTCACCAGCATGACTCTGGGCGCGCATGCGCTCAAGGCTGGCGGCCGCTTGCGTTTCAATAGCCTGACGGACTTTAACCGGAACAATTTTGGCGGCTCATTTACTTTTACGGGCGGCAATGGACCGGTGCTGGATGCCAGTAACAGTCCGACGGGCGCGACGACGTATCTTACCTCGCTTGAGCGCTATCGCCGGACGCTGTTGTTCCAGGCGCAAGGTTTGAACCCCATCCAGATTCGGGCCTTGGGCGGCGGGGCCGGACAATTTTCCCTGGTCGGCGGTACTCCGCAAGCGAAGATTGACCAAGCGGATTATGGCATCTTCATCACCGATGACTGGCGCGTCCGGCCGAACCTGACCGTAGGGTTGGGTTTGCGCTACGAGAATCAAACCAACGTTTCGAGCAACAACAACGTGGCACCGCGGATCAGCGTCGCCTGGGGCCTGGACGGTGGCAAGAACAAGGCCGCCAAAACGGTGCTGCGCGTGGGTAGCGGCCTCTTCTACGACCGCGTGTCGCAGAATCTTTCGCTGCAGCAGTTGCGCTTCAATGGCGTCAACCAGGTGCAGTACCTGATTCCGAATCCTTCTTTTTTCTCGGCGACTTCAGTGCCAACCGTTGACTCACTGAGCGGCAACCTAGCTACGCAGACCGTGCGGCGCTTGTCTGGCGATATTCGTTCGCCCTATCTGATTCAGACCTCAGTGGGCGTCGACCGTCAATTGCCGAAAAATACCTCGATTGCCGTGAATTATATTTTCTCGCGCGGCGTACATAATCTGCGGGCGCGCAATATCAACGCGCCGCTGCCGAACGGCACGCAGCCGTTTGGCAATATCGGTAACGTGTACCAGTATGAATCGACGGGCTATAGCCGCCAGAATCAGTTGATAACAAACTTCAATACCCGCTTCAACCGGAATGTCTTTCTGTTTGGCGTGTACATGCTGGGCTTCAACCGGGGCGATACGGACGGGTCAGGGAGTTTTCCGGCTTACACCTACGACGTGCACAACGAATATGGGCGCAGCGGGTTTGACCAACGGCAGCGATTCATCATGGGCGGTTCGATCACGACGAAATACGCCATCAGCCTGTCACCGTTTATCATCGCCAGTAGCGGCGGTCCGTTCAATATCACTACGGGTCGGGACAATAACGGTGACGCGCAGTTTAACGATCGGCCTTCGTTAGCGACCGTCGCGTCCGGCCCGGGCATCGTTGCCACGCGGTGGGGAAATTTCAACATCAACCCGCAGCCAGGAGAATCGAGCATCCCCCGTAACTATGGGCAGGCTCCCGGCGCCTTTACTGTGAACATGCGTGTCGGTAAGGTTTTCGGATTTGGCAGCAAAGGAGAGGCGGCTACGGCGGCTGGTGGGGGAATGGGCGGCGGAGGCCGTGGCCCCGGCGGTCCTGGTGGCGGAATGATGGGCATGGGCGGAGGGCCTGGAGGCGGCGGCGGTGGTCGCGGCGGTCCTGGTGGAGGTGGCGGTGGAATGTTTGGTGGCGGCAGCTCTGGAAAGCGCTATACTCTGAATGTATCCTTGCAAGCGCGGAATTTGCTCAACTGGGTAAATTACGGCGCGCCGGTAGGGAATCTTAGCTCGCCTTTGTTCGGCCAGTCGACCACTTTGGGTGGTGGCTTTGGAGGTCGTCCAGGTGGAGGCGGTGGGTCTGGTGGCCCCGGTGGTGGCGGCGGCGGCGCGGGAAACAACCGGCAGTTGGAACTGTCATTACGTTTCTCGTTCTAGACCTTTTGATTTTTTACGACCTCTCCGCGAAGCGTTATCCCCGTAGCACTTCGTGGAGTCCGCAGGCGGCTCTGGCATCCCCACCCCAGCCAGGGCCGCCCCCCTCCTCCCTCTACCTACTTTTTCAATTTCACCCACAACTGTTGATTGGTGCCGATCTTGATTTGCTCGGAATGTTCAGAGCCGCCAGATGGCGGGACGATTCGCAGCTCATACTCACCGGCGGGTAATTGCACACGTTGGACGAAATTGTCGAATTCGTCAGCGTGGCCCGCGAACTTGCCATTCAGGAAGACGCCCGCGAATTTCTCGGCTCCGGTGATGCGCAGTTCGCCAAAGGGACCCGTCGGCATGGCGATCTTTTGCATGGTCCAACTCACTTCGGTGACCTTACCCGCCGTTACGTTGATCTTCTGGGTGAAGTCTTCGTAGCGCGGATCGACTAGTTTCAGCTCGTGCTCGCCGGCGGCGACGGCGTAAGTGCGGGTGGCGGCGAAGTTGGCGGCGGGCCCCAAGTATTTGCCGTCGATAAACACACCGGCGCGGCCGGGTTTGGCCTTCACCCGCAGCGTGCCGTCCCCCTGCGCCAGTAAAGGCCATGTCGCCAGAATTACGGTAATCCATCTTGAATTGGGCATGCTCAGCAGACGGCGAAGTTTGCGCGCCGGTTGCCAATTAGATTAGCGGCTGAACCAGTTGGTCGATCTTGGTGACGAAAGATGAGCGGGCTAGCACTTGGTCCGCGCCGGCCTCCTCGGCAGCCCGCCGCAAGTCCACTTGGACGTGAGCCACATAGGCGACGACAGGTACGCCGGCCGCTTTCAGGCGGCGAATCAGGTCCACCGTGTCGACGCCGCGCAAGTTAAGGTCGAGGATGACGCGGATGTCTTTCTGAACAGCTTTTGAAAGAGCGAGGTCGGCGGTGGCGGCGAATTCCAGGGGCTCCCCAGCCCGCTTGGCAGCCTCTTGAATCCGTACGCCGAAGATCAGATCATCCATTACGGCGAGAATCATCGTGCCTCCAGAATAGCCCGAACTAGAATTGGTCATCGGATTTTACGGAATAATGTTCAATTTCCCGGCCGCTCGGGTGTAGACTCGAATGTTCCACTACCTTATGCGCTTTAGAGTACTTTTTCACGACCATTGCTTCGACGGTGCAGCTTCGGCGGCGTTTTTCAGCCGCTTCATCGCCGACCGGATCCATCCGGGTGCTGACTTTGTCTACACCGGCATGTCTCACGTCGCCGCGCAAAGCTTCGACGATTCACTTTTCGATGGGGACGAGAATGCCATTGTCGACTTCAAGTACGCCACCAGCGAAAAGCTGACGTGGTGGTTTGACCATCACCAGAGTGCGTTCCTCAGTCCGGGCGACGCCGAACAGTTCCGGGCTTTGAAGGCCAGCGGACAACCGCGTGGCGCTCAGCTTTATTTTGACCCCGCCTACCGCTCCTGTACGCAGTACATTGCCGATGTCACTCGGCAGCAGTTCGGTTATGAGCCGCCGGACCTGGCCAATTTGGTCCATTGGGCTGACATTGTCGATAGCGCCCGCTACTCCAACGCGCAGGAGGCGGTGGCCTTGGGCTCGGCGGCGCTGAAGATTGTGCTCATTATTGAAGCGGCCAAAGGTCCCGACACCGTCCAGCGCCTGATTCGGATGATGCAATCG